>CAIRDL010000001.1 GCA_903877345.1 uncultured Oscillochloris sp.
ATGACCGCAAGACCGCGATGGTCGAGCAGCCGCTCCCGCCTGACTCGCTCCGGATTGCCGATCTCGGCTTCTTTCGGCTGGCCGACCTGGCCCAGGACGGCGCGGAGCAGCGCTTCTATCTCAGTCGCCTGTCCATCCTGACCGCCGTCTTCCGGCCCGATGGGAGCCGCCTGGATCTGCCGCGTTGGCTCACGCAACAGCCGGAGGTCGTGGACATCCCCGTCCTGCTCGGGCAGAAGGAGCGCCTGCCCGCCCGCCTGATCGCCGTGCGGGTGCCGCAGGAAGTGGCCGACCAGCGCCGCCGCCGGCTGTATGCGGACGCGGCACGGCGCGGGCGGCAACCGAGTGCGCTTCAGTTGGCCTTGGCGTCCTGGACCCTGTACGTGACCAACCTGCCCCCGGAGCGCCTGACCGTGGACGAAGCGCTGGTGCTGGGACGGGCGCGCTGGCAGGTGGAGTTGCTCTTTAAGCGCTGGAAAAGCCATGGGCAGATTGACACGTGGCGCAGTGGCAAGCCCAGTGCTATCCGCTGTGAGCTGTATGCGAAAATTCTGGCGATGATCCTCAGTCAATGGGCCATCCTGGTGAGCTGCTGGGCGTTTCCGGATCGGAGTCTGTCCACCGCCCTCAAGGTGGTGCAACAGCACGCCCTCTGTCTGTCCACCGCGCTGCACACGCACACCCTCTTGGTGACCGCGTTGATGAACTTGGCGCGTTGTCTTGGGGTCGGATGTCGCATCAGTCGGCAGCATGCGCATCCTCCGACCTTTCAACGCCTGCTCGACGTGAGTGAGGCGGTCTTAGCTTGATAGCTATGGGGTGAGCGCGGCGAGCGCCCTTCGCGACTCTATCGGCTCCAAGCGGGCGAGGGTTGCGGGTTCGATGACGGCAGCGGGGGCGTCATCGTCAGGGATATGCAGGTAGCGCAAGGCGTCCCACGTTGCCCGGAGGTACGGGGGCGCGGTGCGAACCAACCGCAAGGCGGCGATTCGTCGTGCGAGGGAGATGTGGTCGGGTTCGGGCAACGGACACGGCGGGGCGGGCGGCCCCCCGGCGGGATTGCCGGGGGCGGGTGGAGGTACGGGCGCCATTGGCAGCGATCCTCTCCATGACCGGGGACGCCGCAAGACACGCCAGGGGGTAGCCGTCGCGATCACGGCGATCCTCTCGGTTGCTCCGGTACCATCGGAGCGATGGGCGTACCAGTGAAATGACAAACCGGTACGAACGGCCCCCACCTCTGTTACCGGGATCGCCGCATCCTCTCGCTATGTTAGGATGCGCCCAGCCTTGTCCTGCTAAGGCCAGGATGGGGTTAGCGGTCGGTTGAGGGTTTTCCACCTCTTCCGACTGCGTCATTTCATAGAGCTATACTACACTGATATTGGTTCACTGTCAACCCCCGCGACGATACTTTTTGGGGATGTTTTCAAAATTGCGTGAGGCGAGGTATTCATCCACAGCAGACATTGTGGTAAACCACATCCACCCACGTTTCTTGGCTTTAAGACGCCCTCGTTTCACGTAAGCGTGGATTGACTCTTTGGATAGTCCCGCATACTCCGCCGCCTCCTGGAGCGTGATCAGCTCGTCGGTGATCAACGGGTCTACAGGCACTTGGATCTTGTTTTGGTTGGTGGTCATACC
>CAIRDL010000002.1 GCA_903877345.1 uncultured Oscillochloris sp.
CGTACCGACCGTTAGCGTTGACGAGGCGAACCTTACCCGCGCAAGCGGTGTGGCCCCTAAAAGGCCAACAGGTCTGACGGTCTTCCTGGGCCTTACGGCCAAAAAGACCGTCACCGAACCGCTAAAGCGGGTGTTTCCTCCCACGGCTCAAGCGCGTGGAGTTCCACACCTGAAGGACTTTCCTATGAGCCTGCAAGCCGCATACGACCAGGCCCGCAGCTACCTCGAAGCCAATCAGGTCGGGCAGGCGATCAGTGTGGCGCAGCATATCCTCAAGCACTTCCCCGAGAATCTTGAGGCGCACCGCATTCTTGGCGAGGCCTACTTGGCCGGACGCCAGTTCGACCAAGCCGATGGAGCGTTCAGTCGTGTGCTGCGCGCCGACCCCGAGAATATCCAAGCGCATGTCGGTCTAGGGATTACGTTTGAGCGCCAGGGGAAGCTTGCCCAAGCGGTGGCTGAGTTTGAGCAAGCGCTTGAAGTGCGCCCCGATATGCCCGAACTCCGTAGCCAACTGCTGCGTCTCTACGCCGACCTGTGGGGTGCCGAAGGGGCCACGCTACGCCTTAGTCGCCCTGGCTTGGCTCGTCTCTACGCCAAGGGCCATATGCTTCCCCAGGCGATTCAGGAGTTCCGCAGCGTGGTTGGGGAGCATCCCGAGCGCTTTGATGCCCGCGTTGGCCTCGCCGAAGCCCTTTGGCGCGATGGTCAAGAGGATGTTGCCGCTGAAGTCTGTGCGGCGATGTTGGCTGAACGGGCCGAGGTGCTCAAGGCGAACTTGCTGCTCGGCTTCATCAAGTTAGCCAATCGCGAAGCCAGCGGTGAACCCTACTGGCGCCGCGCCCAGCAACTCGACCCCTATCAGCAGGTGGCTCGTGTGCTGTTCGAGGCGCTCCCCGATCTTGCGCCACCCAGTTTGGATATTCCTGCCTGGGACGAGCGGGCTTGGCTTGAGCATGAGCAGCAAGCGCGTGAGGAAGAGCAGCGCCGCGCTCATCAGGGGCCGTCAGTTGCGCCTTCCGTGAATATGCCGAGCGCCGAGGATGAAGGCTTCGACGTATGGCGCGACCAAGATGCGGAGGTTCAAACGCCCGCGTCGGTCAGTCATGCTCCGGCAGCTTCCGAGCCGCCGAGTGATGATTTCCTCGCTGGCCTTTTGTCCCTTGATACGCCTGCACTGCCCACTAATCTTGGTAGTGACCTCGACTCAAGCAGCGGCGTAACTCCCTTCAGCTTCGACGACTTTGCGCGTGATACCGCACCGCTGCCAGTGGATCTTGCCAAACCTAAGGCTGAACCACCCCTAGGTGCCGAAAAACCCGCAGCCCCCGGCGAGGAACTTGAACCCTTCACGCTGCTTGACGATTTTGGCTTTGACGTGGAGGAACCCGCGCAGACGACCACGCCTGCAACCGACGCGGCAGCGGCGGACGAGGTGTTCTCCCTTGACGATTTCGGCTTTGACGTAGAGGAACCCGCGCAGACGACCGCGCCTGCAAGCGACGCGGCGGCGGCGGACGAGGTGTTCTCCCTTGACGATTTTGGCTTTGACGTTGACGAACTCAGCACCAGCCCTGCGCCCACGTCGCCTGAAGCAGCGAACATGGAACCGTTTTCGCTGGATGACTTGGGCCTGAGCGCCGAGGAGATCGCCCAATTGACGGGCAAGACCGCCCCTACGGCGGATGAAGCGTTGACCCCGTTCTCGTTGGCCGATCTGGGGCTGAGTGCCGAAGAAATCGCGCAATTGGAGGGCGGAACCACCCCGGCAGCAGATGAGGAACTGGCTCCGTTCTCACTAGACGACTTGGGCTTGGACGAGGAAGAAGGTACCACGTTCGAGGAAGCCCCCCCGCCCGTCGCTAGTGCCTTGCCCGGCATTAATCCAACTGGCTCCGACTTGGGCGGTTGGGATACGGTCGAGCCAGAGGTTCCTGCTGCGGAGAGCGGCGAACACTTCATGGATCTCGGTGACTTGCAGCCGTTTTCGCTTGATGATCTTGACCTTAATGCCTTGGACGATGACACGGGCATTGGCTCGCTGCCGCCTTCACTCCAGCCATTCTCGCTGGATGATGCAGCGACGCCGCGAACATCTGGCCCGTCAATGCCTCTTGATCATGATCATGACGAGATTGCCGATACGAGCGGCGGCTATAGCTGGCAGCAACCTGCGGCTAAGAACCAGACCGATTTTTCGCGCCCCCCGGCCACTGAGGCGCACCAAGGGAGCATCTTCGGTAGGCTCAAGCGGCGCGCTGCCGAACGCCCCCCTGAAGAGCCGCCCCCACTTCCTCCCGTAAGTGAGGATGAGAGTGATCTAACGGGCTACTTCTCTAGCGACGATGTGCCGTTGCGTGATGAGGAGCCGCGTGCCCCTGAACGTTTCGTCAGTGGCTTCCGCTTGCCAAAAGAGGAAGAGCCAGAGCGGCACGGTACTGGCATCCTGGGTACGAAAGCGGAGCGGCGACCAGTCGAACCCCGTGCCGCCGTACCGCCGTTGCCCAAGGCTCCGCCGTTGCCTAAGGCCCGCGAGCCGGAACTTGAGCCATTCTCGCTGGCAGATTTCGGGCTGAGCGCGGAGGAGATTGCACAACTGGAAGGGCCAGCAACCCCTGTCTCCCCGTCAGCCGCCGAGCCGGAAGTCGAACCGTTCTCGTTCGATGATTTCGGGCTGGATGCCGATGAGATCGCGCAGTTGGAACGTACCGCAAACCCTGTCGCCCCGTCAACCGCCGAGCCAGAACTCGAACCGTTCTCGCTGGCCGACCTGGGGCTAGGTCCCGATGAGATTGCGCAACTAGCTGCTACGGCGACGCCCACGCCTCTACCCACTGCCGAGCCGGAGATCGAGCCGTTCTCGTTCGATGATTTTGGGCTGGATGTCGAGGAGATCGCGCCAGTAGAAGCTCCAACAGCCTCAACTCCGTCGCCCACTGCCGAGCCGGAGATCGAACCATTCTCGTTCGATGATTTTGGGCTGGATGTCGAGGAGATCGC
>CAIRDL010000003.1 GCA_903877345.1 uncultured Oscillochloris sp.
ACGCATCACGCATCACGCATTACGCATTACGCATTACGCATTACGCATCACGCATTACGCATCACGCATCACGCATTACGCATCACGCATTACGCATCACGCATTACGCATCACGCATTACGCATCACGCATTACGCATCACGCATCACGCATCACGCATCACGCATCACGCATCAGAGTTGCCCGAAGGTGACTCATACCTAGTCACGATGGGTAGTATAACCCATTTATGCGTACACCTCAAAGGCTATGTTAAAGCTCCCTTTTGCCAAGAGGTGCCGGTTGTTCCTCAGCAAAATCGTGGCTCGCCTTGTCGCCACCCTCGCTCATATGACGCTGGGGCACAAGTTTGCCCTAACTGCGCTGGTTGTCTTGGGGTCAAGCCTGCTCCTCGCCCTCACCCTTATAGCTCAAGGCTTGGTGTTCTTCGGTGGCCTCGCCCTCCTCGCCACCCTCGCGTCGGCCTACGTCCTCGGCGCGCTCTACCTCCAGCTTAGCGCTGCCATTGCCGCCCTCGCCAGTATGGCTACCCGTTTGGCCGACGGGGAGCGTTCCGTCGCCCCAATGCTGACCACGCCGGATGCCTTGGGGGCGGTGGCCGCAACCTTGGCGGCGCTGGTGGCTGAACGCACGATGACCGCCCTGACGCAGCAGATGATCGTGGATTATGCAGTTGACGGCATCTTGGTGATTGACCGCACTGACCATGTGACTACCTTCAACCCGGCGGCTGAGCGCATCTTTGGCTATAGCGCCGCTGAAATCGTCGGTCAGTCGGTAGCGCTGATTATCCCTGACCCGTTGCATCATCAGTACAAGCTAATTAGTATTGGTGGTGAGATAATTGGTCGTCGTAAGGATGCTACACTTTTTCCACTGGAAATAACCTCTGGTCGGCTCGTGCTGGGCGAGCGCCAACTCTATGTGGTTATTCTGCGCGATGTCACGCGCCGCAAGCAGGTCGAGGCGGAACTGCAGCGGGCGCGTGATGCTGCCGAAGCGGCGAGCCGTGCGAAGAGTACCTTTCTGGCGAATATGAGCCACGAGCTGCGGACACCGCTGAATGCGATTATTGGCTATAGTGAACTCTTGAGCGAAGACTTCGAGCGCCTTGAGCAGCAGTTGATCCAGCACGATTTGGCGCGGATCAGTCGGGCGGGGCATCACCTGCTTGGTCTGATCAATGACATCCTTGACATTGCGAAGATCGAAGCTGGGAAGATGGCGCTGCACTGTGAATGGTTCGCCTTGGCACCGCTCATCACTGATGTTGAGGCAACGATAAGCCCGTTGGCCCAGCACAACGCCAATACGCTTACGGTGAACTTCGATGGCGAACCATCCACGATCTACAGTGACCCCACGAAGGTGCGGCAGATTCTGATCAATCTGTTGGGGAATGCGGCCAAGTTCACCGAAGGTGGCACGCTCACGCTCGAAGTTACATGCGAAGGCGAGTCGCTGGTCATGTTTGCCGTAACTGACACGGGGATCGGCATGACCCGCGAGCAACTGACGAATCTCTTTGAGCCTTTTGTGCAGGCTGATGGGACGACTACGCGCCGCTATGGAGGCACCGGGCTGGGCCTGGCTTTGACGCGCCACTACTGTCAGTTGCTTGGCGGGACAATTGAGGTGCAGAGCGCCTTGGGTGTGGGCAGCACCTTCACGGTACGGCTGCCAGCAGAGGTACCAGCGGAACCACGCCTTTAAGGCGCTTGCTGCTGGGTAGCAAGGGCCGCTAGGGCCTGGAGTTGCTCGGGGGTGCCGAGGGCGATCAGTGAAATCCCCGGTTCGAGGATGGTGTTAGCCCCAGGCGTTGTGTCGAAGCGCCCACCCGGCACGCGGAGCGCCAACACGGTGATGCCGAAACGCGAACGGAGATTTGCCGAGCCGAGGGTGTGTCCGGCGAGGGCCGCGCCAGGCGCAAGGTCAATTTGGTCAATCAGCAGTTCCAGGCTGTTGGCGTGCATCACCTCATCGAGAAAATCCGCCACGCCGGGACGTTCCAGCACCGCCGCCATGCGCCGCCCACTCAGCCGGTAGGGCTGAATCACCCGCGAGGCTCCGGCGCGCAGCAGTTTTTCTTCCGAGTCGTCGTAGTTGGCGCGGGCGACAATCACCATATCGGGCCGCAGGCTCCGCGCCGTCAGCACGATAAAGACATTTTCGGCATCGGAATTGGCGGTCGCCACGAGACTGCGGGCGCGTTCGATCCCGGCAGTACGCAGATCAGCCTCGTTTGCCCCGTTGCCCTGAAGGGCCAAGTAGCCGGTCTGCCGCACGCGCTCGATTTTTTCGGGCATCGGATCCATAACGACGAACGACCGGCGTTGGGCGTGGAGTTCATCCGCTACATGGCGGCCCATGCGTCCGTAGCCGCAGATAATCGTGTGGACACTGAGCTTCGCCAACATTGCTTGCCTCCGCCGATGTTCAACATAGGCCGTCCAGTCGCCGCTGAGTACCACATCAACCGCAATGCTCAGCGAGAAGGCCGCCAGCACTGCGCCCGCCAAGATGAGGCCAACAGTGAAGAGCCGCCCAGCGGGGCCGAGCGGCGCGATTTCACCAAAACCGACCGTACTAATCGTGATCATGGTCATGTAGAAGGCGTCAATCAGGGTCATACCCGCCAACAGGTGATAGCCCGCCGTGCCTAAAATGACGAGGGCCAACAGGGTGCCTGCTGCTAACGCTAGCCGACTAAGCGCTCGATGGCGGACGCTCTCATTCATGGAATGTGTTGCCTTTAGGCGCGGAAGCCCCCCGTATCATAACCGCTTTCGTGGGGCAGGGGTCAGCTTGCAGATTGCAGATTTGCCGCGTAGTCGGTCGCTTCCGCCACCCGGCGCATTCGTAGGGCCTTCTGCTGCGTTTGACCTACCCCCTGCCCTCTTGCTTAAATTGCGTACCGCCCAAGGCCAATTCCTAATACGACGTGTTATGCTATTTAAGAAATCACCTGCAAATGCTTTGCAGAAGGGTAGCGTATGCATGTTTTGCTGATCAGCAATTGGGCGGAGGGCGCCGTCACCGTCGCCCAATACCTCCCAACGAGCCGAATTCACATCGCTCAGACCCTTGAGGCTGGCTTTGCGCTCTTGCGTACCCATCCGTTTGAGGTGCTGTTGCTCGATCTGTTCTTCCCTACCAACACGCATCCGCCTGCCTACGAACAGGCGCTCACCTTGGCCCCCACGATGCCCATTGTGCTTCTTTGCCCTAATGGTGAGGAAAGTCGCGCCCGTGCGGCGGTGCAGCGGGGAGCGCAAGATTACCTTGTGCGCGGGCAGTTTGATGGGGCAATGCTGGCACAGCATCTCCTCTCTGCTATTGCCCGCCACCAATTCCTCACCGCGCTCTGCCAGACTCTAGCCCAACACGAGGTTGCCACGTTGAGCCGCCGGACGAGCGAGGCAGGGGCGGGCAGCACTGACGAGGATGCGGCCCTGTGGCGGCGTGCGTTGACGACCAAGCCTCACGCCCAGCAGTTCGCGACCAATCTGCGGGTGAGCGAGGAGCGCATGCGGTTGACGAACGCCGAGGTGGATCGGACGCTGCGCCACGCGACGCTGCCAAGCGCTGTCGCCGACCAGCGCAATGCGCTCGCCCAGCCCAGCGCTGCCGCATCGCCGCATGGGCAGATTTTGGTCGCCGAGGATAACGAACTCAACCAAGAGTTGCTGTGTGACTATCTCAGTCTCAGTGGCTACACCGTCATCAGAGCTTCGACCGGACTTGAGGCAGTTGAGCAAGCTCAGACCTACCAGCTCGACTTGATCCTGATGGACATCCAGATGCCCGAATTGGACGGCCTTGAGGCGATCCAGCGTATCCGCGCCATCCCTCGCTTAGCGACGGTGCCCATCATCGCACTGACCGCCCTGGCGATGGCGGGCGACCGCGAACGTTGCCTCGCCACCGGGGCCAGCGCCTATCTCGCCAAGCCGGTCGAGTTGAAAGCCCTGAGTACGGTGATCACCACGCTGCTCGCGGAGACGCCCGCTCCCTCCTTGGGCAAGGTTTCGGATGGCAGTTTTTAGCTTGCAGTAAACCGTCAGTGGCGGGCCGCATGGCCCCGAAGGCGTAGAGACGCAAAATTTTGCATCTCTACACCCCGCCATCCCCGTCTAAACGGTCAAGCTAGAACCATCACTTCTGCACCATCCCTAAAGCGCAAGTGCTGGACTGTCCAAGCGCCCCCCAAACGCCGCATAGCGTATACTAAAGCATTGTTACGAAGGATTGGACAGCACGGCACAGCTACTGTGCATGAAGAGCGTTCCTATGGACCGCAGCCTCTCTCCTGGCGACTTGAACGCGATGCCCCCATCCCTGGCCGCGTTGCTCGCCGACGCACCTGTCGGCCTCGCTATCCTCGACCGTGAGCTGTGTGTGCTGACCGCCAACGCCCACTTGGCTACCATCGTCGCGCAGCCTGTCGCGGCCCTCTTGGGCACCCACTTGCCTACGTTGTTCGCCCCACGCGCCCCTACCGTCGCCGCAATGTTGGCGGAAGTCGTCGCAACGGGCGAAGCACGCCTTGATCTGGAGTTGCCGCCGATCAGCACCACCGACCCCCGGCACTGGTTGCTCCTCGCCTATCTGTTGCGTGACCCGCTTGGCGGGGCGAGGATTGGCCTGTTGGTCGTCGAAGTTACGGCACGGACGGTCGCCGAACAGGCGCTGTCCGCCAGTGAGGCCCGTTTCCGCCACATTGCCGAACACGCCAGCGATGTGATTTATCGCTACCGTATCGCCCCTTCTTTCGCCTGCGAATACATCAGTCCTTCGATCATCTCGCTTACGGGCTATACCCCCGAAGAGAACTACGCCGACCCTGAACTGCTCCTGAAGGTTGTGCATCCGAACGACCGCATGCTGCTCCAGTCGCTGTTGGCGGGCGCGGATCTGGCTCGCTCGGTACTGTTGCGTTGGATTCGCAAAGACGGTGGCATTGTTTGGACTGAGCAGCGCAATCAGGTCGAGCGTGATGCCAATGATCACCCCATAGCAATGGAGGGGATTGCCCGCGATGTGACCGACCGCCGACGCACCGAGGATGCCCTGAGTCAAGCCCTCGACGCCGAGCGACAGGCCCGCCATGTGGCCGAGGTGCTCCACTCGGCCAATATGGCGCTCACACGTAGCCTTGATGCCGACAAGGTGATGGCGGCGCTGCTCATCCACCTTGAACGCTTAGTGCCTTACGATAGCGCTAATGTGATGTTAATCGAGGGGGCGAGTCGCCTTGTGGTCCGGGCCACCAGTGGCTACGAGCGTTTCGCCAACGGCGATCAGGTGCTGGGGCTTGCGCTTGAGTCTGAACACGACCCAATCTTCCAGCCGATCCTTACCCGGCGGCGCAGCTTTTTGGTAATGGATACCGACCGGGCCAGTCGCTGGCGTCAGCGCGAAGGCTTCACCCACGTTCGCAACTGGTTCGGGGTGCCCCTAGTGGCTGGCGAGCAGATCATCGGCCTGTTCTCGCTCGAGAAGGCGGAGCCCGCTTTTTTTACCCCTGAACATGTCAATATGGCCGAACTGCTCGCTACTCCCGCCGCGATTGCGCTCCAGAATGCGCGTCTTTTCGCGGAGGTGACGGGTGGCCGCGAACGGATGCGCGCCCTCTCCGAGCGCCTGGTGGCCGTGCAAGAGGCTGAGCGCGCCCATTTGGCCCGCGAACTCCACGACGAAATCGGCCAGATGCTCACTAGCCTGAGTTTGGCGCTGACGGTGAGTGAGCGGATGCCGCCGGAGCAACTGCGCGAGCATGTGGGGCAGGTGCAGCGCCAAATCAACCAACTGACCGCCCAAGTGCGGACGCTCTCGCTGAATCTGCGCCCGGCGATGCTCGACGATATGGGGTTGCTGCCCGCGCTCGCTTGGTTCACCCGGCGCTACGGCGATCAGACCGGCATTCAGGTGCAACTTCAGCATGCCGGTCTTGAGCATAACCTCGCGCCTGCCGTGGGGGCCACCGCCTATCGCGTCGTTCAAGAAGCCTTGACCAACATCGCCCGCCACGCAGGTGTCACCCGCGCCCGCGTGCAAGTCTGGGCGACTGATACGATGCTGGCGGTGCAAGTGGTAGACGAAGGGCACGGCTTCGATGTCGAGGTCGCGCTGTCGAGCTATCTCTCGAGCGGCTTGATCGGGATGCAAGAGCGCGTGCGGTTGGCGGGCGGCACGCTCACAATCGAGTCGGCCCCTGGTGAGGGGACCCGCGTGCTGGCCGAGATTCCTTTGTACCTATCTGTGGAGCGGGCACACTAAGGGGCGGTTGTAGATTGTAGATTTGCCGCAAGTACGCGCACTACACATTTCTTGCGGCTTTGCGGCTTTGCGTCAGATCGCTAGACTGTAAAGCTAGCTTGAAACCTTGCCTAAAGAGACGCAAACGGTTGTGTTTCGCCTGGGTGCCCCACCTGAAGGACTTTTTTCATGAATGGGAGCCTGACGATTGTTCTCGCTGACGATCACTCGGTTGTGCGGGCCGGCGTGCGTTCCCTGCTCGAGCGTGAACTGCCCTGCATCGTCGTGGGCGAGGCCAGTAATGGCCCTGAAGCCCTAGCCCTGGCCGAGCGGCTCCAGCCCGACCTTTTGGTGGTTGACCTGATGATGCCAGGGCTGAGTGGCCTTGAGGTGGCCCGCCAAGCCCGTCAAGCTACCCCCGCGACCCGCATCGTCATCCTCTCAATGCACGCCGATGAGTCTTACGTGCGCGAAGCCCTGCGCGTCGGCGTCACGGCCTATGTGTTGAAAGAAGCCCTCTCGACCGACTTCCTCTACGCGCTCCAACAAGCTGCATCTGGGCGCCGCTACCTGAGTCCGCCCCTCTCGGAGAAGGCGCTCGATGCGTATGCCAATCAAGCCGCCGAGACCGCCCTCGACCTTTACGAGACGCTGACCTCACGCGAACGCGAGATCCTGTATCTGGCGGCGCAAGGCATGACCAGCGCCGAGATCGCCGAGCGTCTGATGATCGGTATCCGCACCGTAGACACCCACCGCGCCAGCATGATGCGGAAACTGGGTCTGCATACCCCGCTCGACCTCATTCGCTACGCGGTACGCCGGGGCATTGTCAGCCTCGACCTCTAAGTCAGCACAGGTGTAGGCACCTAGTACCCCGTCCGAGTAATTCTGATGGGTTGTCCGAAGGCCGTAGAGGCGGCTCGCGAGCCGCCTCGACCCATCAAATTTACTCGGTTGGAGTGCTAGCACCAAGCCAACAACCTCACGCGGATAGTGCAGGGCGAACAGGCGCACGTAGCGCCCCCCTAGCGAGTGGCCGACGAGGTGGAACGACCTTCCGTCAGCAAGCAGAGCACCTGCCGGGAACGTGCAGAGGTATGCTGTTGCAGTGCTCGGTTGCACGTTCCAACCGTGATGCACGAATGCATAAACTGAGGTGGCGAGGTCGCTCCCGACCTCGCGTTTCTTTCGTGAAGTGGAGGCGCTGCGCGTAGTGCTGAGGCTCCACAAGGGGCATGTTCCGCCAGATTCACGCCACAGAAGGGACATTCTGTGGCGTGAAGGGGTGTAGTCTGAGTATACGTCCACAGTCAAGGAGATGGGGGGCTACGCAGAATTATTCTGCACGTGACAGCTACTGCCATTGATCATTTCCTGGAACAGCGCTAACTCCTCGTTCATAAGCATCGCTCCGGTTCTCCACCGATTCCGATGCGGGGATGCGTTCGGTTGACCCTGGCGCACGCCGTGTTTGGTCGGCGGTCGAAACGCGGGCAGCGCCGATCCGCATGGTCTGGCCTCCTTCGCATGCCGTCGTCGGGCATGAAATCCATTGAAACGCACCTACCGTGCCTACGACCGAATCAGCGAACGGTACGTGTAATCCCCGATCTGATTTTTCCAGACCCGTTTAGGATGCTTCTGACCGGCGCACCGGATCATCTGGGTCGCCTGGTAGGCGTATTTGTCGTGGGCTACCCGCAGCTCAGACTCCAAGGCGTGACGTTTACGCACATCAATTCCTGCTGAGCCGGGAGCTTCAGGACGCGGTCGGCGAATCAGGGAGCGCAAACGTCTCGCCTGCATGCGGGCGGGACGCCCGCGCTCCCAGGGCGCATCTAGTGACGTTGCCGTAGCCCTACGCGCCGCCCGTCTAGTTGCCGAATAATTACCGCACGTACGCGGAATGCGCCCTCTGCCGACAAACTGCCACACTACCATGATCGCAGACCCGCCATGTGTCTCCGCCAAGCACCTTGATGCGTCAACATGGCGAGGGGAAACGAGCTTTACCCATGAGCCAAGCGCTCAAATTGGCCTGGCGCAACATGTGGCGCAACTGGCGGCGCACAATGATCGCGCTGGTGGCGATCATCCTCGGTGTCACCTTGTTGCTTTTTTTCGATGGCTTGATCAAGGGCTCCGACCAAGCGATTTTCGGCAACGCTGTGCGCCTCTACGGTGGCAACCTTCAGGTTCACGCGCTGGGCTTCCGCGCCAAGGCGTTCCGCCTCCCGCTTTTGCCACTGACGAGCGCCACTACCGTCATCCAGATGGCGCAGGCCCAGCCAAATGTGGTCGCCGTCGCCGAACGAATTAGCACGGCGGGGATCGTGAGCAACCACGGCAATACCCTGCGCGTCGCGATTACCGCTATTGACCCGGCGGTCGAGCAGCCGATGAGCATCCAGGCTGAGCATATCGTCCAGGGCCGTTTCCTGCTGTCCGCAGACCGCGATGCGATCATCATCGGCAAGGGCATGGCGGATGCGTTGCAGGTGCAGGTGGGTGACACGGTGAACCTCGTGGGTCGCCGCAAAGATGAGGCGATGCGCCAGCACACCATGACGATTCTCGGCATCTACAACCTGGACATGCCTGAAATCGAGAAGGCCACAGTCTATATGGCGCTCACCGACGCACAAATGCTTTATAACTTGCGCGGCCAAGCCACCGAGGCGGTGATCTTTCTCCAGAAGGTCGGTGGGGAGGAGCGCCTGATGGGCACGCTCCAGAGCGATCTGCCCGGCTACGAGGTGGATACGTGGCAGACGTTGCGCCCTGAGATCCGCCAGACCCTTGACACTAAGCTGATCGCCACGAACTTTTTCGGCCTCGTGATTCTGTTAATCGCCGCCATCGGCATCCTCAATCTGATGACGATGGCTGTCTTTGAGCGTACCCGCGAGATGGGCGTTTTGGCGGCGCTAGGTATGAAGGGTCGCCAGATCATGGGGCTCTTTCTGCTGGAAGGGGCGCTGATCGGCGCAGTGGGCGCGGGCCTCGGCTGCGGCTTGGGCGTCCTGCTGACATGGTGGGTCGGTCAGGTCGGCATTAGTCTGACGGGGCTTTCGGGGTTGGGCGAGATCGGAGCGCTGATGGGCGACCGGCTCTATCCGGTGCTCAGCCTCGACACGCTGTTCAGCCGTGCGCTGTTGGTGGTGGCGCTCACCGCCCTCGCCTCGCTCTATCCAGCTTGGCAAGCTTCGCGCAAAGAGCCAGTCAGCGCACTGCATCATGTGTGATGCGTGCGTGAACCGCCCAGGAAGACAACCCTATGCTAAGCAAGCTTTGGGTATTGGCGTACCGCGATCTGGGGCGCAATCCCAGGCGCACCATTATGACGATGATCGCGGTGGCCCTGGGTCTGGCGCTGCTCATTGTGATGAACGGCTACATCGCCGGGGTGATGGATGGCGTGCTTCAGAACGGGATTCGCCTAAAAACGGGGCACCTGCAAATCCGGGCCAGTTCCTACAATGAGACAGACTTGAGCCTCCAGGGAAAGGATCTGTTGAGCGAGCCTGCCCTGGTGGCGGCGCGGGCCAGCGCTCTTGCCGACGTGCAAGCCGCGACCCCGGTGCTTTGGGTTGGTGGTGTGCTTGCCACATCCAGCGACGCCATCGGCCTCCAGATTAGCGGGATTGAACCCGCCTCGTCGCTCTATGACCCTATTCGCACCGCGCTGGTGGCGGGCGATTTCCTGACTGCGGACGACCGGAGCGGCATTCTGCTTGGACGGCGTTTGGCTGATGAACTGGGCCTCGCCGTGGGGCGCAACGTGAGTCTGACGGTGGTGGATGCCGATGGGCAGGCTGCTGAGGGCAGTTTCACGGTGTGCGGGCTGTTCAACACCGGCATCCCCAGCTACGACGAGGGCACCGTGCTGATGCCGCTCGCGAAAGCCCAAGCCTTTGCCCATGCCGACAAGCGAGCCAGCGCCATCATCATCTTGCTGCACAACGAAGCGGCGACCGACCGTGTTGCCGCCGCTCTCCAGACGAGCAACGCCCAGGTGCTTACGTGGCGCGACCTGAACCAGTTGATCTTGCAGACCCTGGAGTCGAGTCTGGCCTTTTACACCATCATGGATGGCGTCGTCATCCTGATTGTGGCGGTGATCATCGCCAATACCCTGCTGATGGCGGTCTTCGAGCGCATCCGCGAGTTGGGCATCCTGAGCGCCTTGGGCATGAAGGGTCGCCATCTTACGCAGATGCTGCTGCTCGAAGCGACCTGTCTTGGGCTGGTCGGCATCGCCATCGGCTTGGTTCTTGGTCTAAGCGGGGTCGCCTACCTCACCTACGTCGGCATTCCCATCGGCAACATGGCCTCGGTGACGGGGAATAGCCTGGCGCTAGGCAGCACGATTTATGCGCGGTTCGTACCCGGCACCTTCGCGGGCCTTGCCTTCGCCACACTCCTGATCATCCTCTTGGCGGCGCTTTACCCCGCGTGGTACGCAGCGCGTTTAGAGCCGGTTGAGGCGCTGCGGGGCTAAGGTGAGGAGGAAGCCCGATGGATGCCATTCGGCTTGACCATGTGAGCAAGATCTACCATGTGGGTGCGGTCACAACCCGCGCCCTTAACGACGTGAGCCTGAGCATTGGCGAGGGTGAATTCACTGCCCTAATCGGCCCGTCGGGTTCAGGTAAGACGACGCTGCTCCAACTGATTGGCTGCCTGGACAAGCCCGATATGGGCGTGGTGCAGATCAAGGGCCAGGATGTGACGCGCTTCAGTGCGAACCAACGGGCCGACTTGCGGCGCACCAGCATCGGCTTCGTCTTCCAGTTCTTCGCCCTGGTGCCGGTGCTCACCACCTACGAGAATGTAGAGTTGCCGTTGCTCCTGAGTGGGGTGAAACCGACGGAGCGGCGCGAGCGGGTGTTGACCCTGTTGCGCGCCGTGGGGCTGGAGGATCGCGCCAAGCATCGGCCCGACCAACTCAGTGGCGGGCAACAGCAACGGGTCGCCATCGCACGCGCCCTCGTCCCCCGCCCCGTGCTGCTACTCGCCGACGAACCCACCGCCAATCTCGACACCGCCAATGGTCAACAGGTGATGGAGCTTATGGCGCGTCTGAACCAAGAGACGGGTACCGCCTTCGTGTATGCCACCCACGACCCACGGGTGATCGCCTTCGCCCGACGGGTGGTGAAGCTCCAAGATGGCATGATTGTTGATGCTGGCGTGGCAGGTTAGGGCTAATATAGCAATCCTCTTGGAAACGTGAAGAGGAGTCAAGGCTTCAGCCGGCTAAAGCCTTGACTCCTCTTTACAACCTGAATAGGATTGCTATAGCTGTCCAGCACGGCTTCGGCTTGGATGGAGCTGTTGCCAATTGACCCGTGATGCGTGATCCGTGACCGAGCTGTGTCGTGACCGATCACGCATCACGCAAATCATCAGGCCCATCATTGACCGCCGCACCCCAGCTCCGCAGCGTCGCCTTAATGCGGCGGATCGCCTCGCGGGCCTCACGGATGCCAGTCACGACGACGGGCGGGGTATAGGCGCTGCCGAAGGTACCCTGTTGGTTGAGCAGAGTCGCTAAAGTGGCCCGATGGATAGCGAGGCGCTCATGTTGGGCGGCAAGTTGCTCGGCGGTTGCTGCCCCCATTTGGGCCTCGGCGGGGGTGGGGGCTGCGCTGTTGGACGAGTAGACGATGGTGCCGAGATTTACGCCTACCGCCGCCCCGTGGACGGTACCGCTGACCTCTGTGGTGCCCTTGATCAGATCACGTCCGACGACATCGCGGATCTGCACGTTGCCCATCTGGTTCCCAGTGCCCAAACTCACAAGCGGCGGGGCTGGTGGCGTTAACGCAGCAATAACGGTGTCAAGTGCGGCGCGCTGGGCCGGATCAGTCGTGGCTTCGCGGAGCGCAAGGAGATCGGCAAGCTGACGGTCAGTGGTACTCAAGTGAGGTTCCCTTTCTCAGCGCGTAGCGCCGACGCACGCGGTTGCCGCGATGGTTCAGCCTAAAGATACAGCCGCTCTTGTACGATTATACCGTAGCCCTAGCCCCTAGCCGGACTATATACTGACGAGCATTGCAAACAGGTTTGCAGCGTAGCCCTGGTGACGCCGGTGACGGCGGGCGCGGGGTTTTGCTGTGTTGTTGGGGAGTGTTTTCATGACGACCCGCATCCTCATTGCTGACGATGAGCCGCTGATCCGTATGAACCTGCGTGAAACTCTCGAGGAACAGGGCTACCTTGTGGTTGGTGAGGTGGGTGACGGACAGAGCGCCGTGAATCTTACCCGGCAGGTGCGCCCCGATCTTGTCCTGCTCGACATCAAGCTGCCACAAGTTGATGGCTTGGCCGCCGCGAAGCAGATCACAAGTGAGGGTCTGGCCCCGGTGCTGCTGCTCACCGCCTATAGCTCACGCGAACTGGTTGAGCAGGCCCGCGAGGCGGGGGTGCGCGGCTACCTGATCAAGCCGATTCGCGATACCGAGTTGATGCCCCTGATTGAGGTGACGTTGGCCCGTTGGGGTGAGCATGCGAGCCGCCATAAAGAGTTGGGCCAGCTGAAAGACCGCCTGGAGACGCGCAAACTTATTGAGCGGGCAAAGGGCTACCTGATGGATCAACAGGGGCTGAATGAGTCAGACGCCTTTCGCAAAATCCAGCAACTGGCGATGAATAGTCGCAAGACGATGCGAGAGGTGGCCCAGGCGCTGCTACTGACGCAACAGTTGATAGCCTAAGGCCAATACCTTTCAAAGTCACTGCAACTGTAGCCGTCTTGTCCAGGTCGTGCAGAGGCGTCAAGGCTTCAGTCGGCTAAAACCTTGACGCGAGACCGATCCACCGTGAGCGTTACCGCGACCCTGCGCCGTGCCGCTTCGTAGGATGCGGGTAGTCTCCACCCGCAGCGCGCACGGGCCAGCCTAGTACCCCGTCCGAGTAAATTTGATGGGTAGAGGCGGCTCGCGAGCCGCCTCTACGGCCTTCGGACAACCCATCAGAATTACTCGGACGGGGTACTAGTGCGCCTCCGCGTGACTGCCGGCAGTCTGGGCAGGCGCGGGAGCTTCGGCCTGCGCGGGCTGGCGCTGGAATAGCTGACCGAAGCGCGTCTGCGCTGCGTCGAGCAGGCTGTACGCCGCCGGCACCAGCACCAGCGTCAGCAGTGTTGAGGTGATCATGCCGCCGATGACGGCCATGCCCAGGCCGCGCCGTAGCTCAGCACCATCACCAAGGCCAAGCGCAGTCGGGATGTTGCCAGCAATCACGGTGATTGAAGTCATCAGGATTGGTCGCAGCCGCGTGGCACCGGCGTGGATCAACGCGGCGTGCTTCTCCATACCGTCGGCCCGTAGTACGTTGGTGAAGTCAATCAGCAGGATCGAGTTTTTGACCACTAGGCCCAGCAGCAGCAGCAGGCCGATCAACGCGACGATGTTCAGCTCTAGGTTGGCTAGGCGCAGCGCCAGGAACGCGCCGATGAAGCTGAGTGGCATCGCCAGCATCAGCACCAACGGTTGCAGGAACGACCCGAACTGGCTGGCGAGCACCATGTAGACGAAGCTCACCGATAGGGCCATAGCGAGCAATAGGCTCGTGAAGCCCGCCGACTGGTCATCGCTCGCACCACCGACAATCAGCGTCACGTTTGCCGGCAGCGTGATCGTGCGTAACTGAGCCTCGACATCGCGCTGCACATCGTTGACGTTGCGACCGACGTTGTTGCCGCCGATCAGGATCTCGTTCATGCGCTCGGCGCGGCGGATGACCGTCGGACTCTCGGCGACTTTGAGGCGTGCAATCGAACTGAGAGGCAGCAGGTCGCGCCCAATCGGGAGGCGCAGCGTGTTGATCGTCTCGACGCTGGCGCGATCTTCCGCCCGCAACTGCACCACGATGTCGTAGTCCTTGCCGTTCTCGCGGAACACGGCGGCAGTGTTGCCGTCAACCAAGGTACGCATGGTCATCGCCAAGTCGCGGTTGGTCAGCCCGTAGTCGTTGGCGTTGGCCTGGATCAGTTCGTACTGAAGTTCCGGCTTGCCGGGGCTGTAGCTGCTGTCAATGTCGGCGAAGCCCGCCACGTTGGCGAGAGCTGCCTGCACCTGCGCCGCAACCGGCGCAAGCTCGCTGAGCGCGCCGGTCGTGCGAAGCTTGACCTGGATCGGGCGGGTCTGTACCGCTGTGCTCTCGCCGTATTTGTAGCTGGATTGGCTGAAGGTGAGCTTGGGGAGGCCCGCCAGTTGCAGACGCAGCCGTGCCTGCACCTCCGTTGTCGCGGCGTTGTCGCGGAGCTTGAGCAGGAATTGGGCCAGTTCATTGCCACCGCCGCCGTACATGCCCCGTGACCCGCCGACGGTGGTCATGACGGCCTCGACGCCAGGATCTTGCAATAGGATCTGTTCGACGGCACGGGCACGCTCGTCCGTAACGCTGAGCGGCGTGCTGGGCGGCAGCTCGAAGGCGATGCCAAGGCGGCGATTCTCAGGCACAGGGAGAAAGGAGGTCTTGAGTCCGCTCAGCGCTACCAGACTCGCCACGACAATCAGCGCACCGGCGGCGAGGGTCGTCAGGCGGTGGCGTAACGACCAGTCGAGCAACCGGACGTACAACCGCTCGCTGGCTCCATGCTTCGTGGCCGTCTCCTGCGGCGCGTCGTCGGGCATCTCCGGCGCGTCGGGCTGCGCTGTAGCGCGAGGCTTGAACCAGTGGGCCGAGAGCATCGGGGCCAGGGTGAAAGCCTCAATGAGTGAGAGTGTCATCGCACAGGCGACGGTAATGCCGAACGACTTGAAGATCGTCCCGGTGATGCCGGTGGTGAAGGTGACGGGCACGAACACCGCGATCAGCGTGAGTGTCATCGCCAGAACCGAGGTGGCGACCTGGGCCGTGCCCTTGCTGGCGGCCTGCCACGGGTCGTAGCCGTGCTCGATGTAGCGGAAGATGTTCTCACGCACCACGATGGCGTCATCAATCACGAGGCCGACCGAGACCGCGATTGCCAACAGGCTGACGATGTTGATTGAGATTCCGAAGGCGGCGATCATGGCGAAGGTACCGATGATGATCACCGGCAGGCCGATAATCGTAACAACGGTATTCCGCAGGTCGCGGAAGAACAGCCAGACAACCAGCATCGCGAACACGACGGCGATGATGATCTCCTCGATGGCCCCGCGCACATTGGAGCGCACCTGCGTTGCCTGGTTGACGATCACCGTGTACGCGAGGTCGGGGTAGGCGGCCACCGCACGCTCAAGCTCACCGAGAGCGGCATCGGCCACGGCAGTGGTGTTCGTGCCGGTCTGCTTGCGGATCGCCAGGATGATCGCTGCCCCACCGTTGAGCCGGGTGTAGGTGTCGGGTTCGGCGTTGCCATCAACCACGACGCCCACGTCAGCGATGGTGTAGGCGGTGCCAGGGATGCCGGTGTCCGCAATGTCGTTCGGCTGCTTGAAAACACTGGGCGTGCGTAGATTGTAGTTCTGCGCGCCCACCAAGGCATTGCCCACGCCGACATTGGTATTCGCAGCGGCAATCGCATTGCTCACCTGCGCGGGCAGGATGCGCAGGCTCTGGAGGCGAGCCAGGGTAAGCTCAACGTTGATCTGGCGCTCTAGGCCACCCGTGACAGTGGTCGAGCCGACACCGGGCGCACGCTGGATCTGTGGCACAAGCTCATTCTTAATGCGGGCGCGCAACTGCTGACTGGTGAGGCTCCCCGTGCTGGTGAAAGCGACCTGGAGGATCGGATCTTGGTTCGGCTCGATGCGTTGGAACACCGGCTCGCGGATGTCCTGCGGGAGCTGCGCTCTGATCCCCGAAACCTTCTCGCGCACATTCTGGAGCGCGCTATTTGGGTCAACGTCTTGGTTGAACTCGGCGATGATAACGGCCACATTCTCGGCGGCGTTGGAGGTAATCTTGCTGAGGCCACTGATCGTCGAGAGTTCGTCCTCAATAGGCCGTGCGACCTGATCGGCGACCGATTCTGGCCCGGCACCGGGGTAAGCGACGGTCACGACGACAGTGGGCAGCGCGATGTCCGGGAGTTGGTTGACCGGCAGCATCGTGTAGGCCAACAGCCCCGCCACAATTGCCAGCAGCATCAGCATCGTGACGAACACGGGCTGGCGAATCGAGGTATCAGCGATGAGATTCCCGTCGAGCTTGGGGTGTCCGGGTGTGCCACTCACGTGGGGTTCCTTTCAAAACGTGATCTACGCGGGCAAGAGTAGTTAGTAAGTAATTACTAATAAGGCAGCAAAAAAATCAGTGCCAGCGACGAATAAGATTGGCGGCCCACGGTCGTTCGTGCGCGATTGCAGGAAGATCCAGCGC
>CAIRDL010000004.1 GCA_903877345.1 uncultured Oscillochloris sp.
CACGCTCCGCCATGAGGCGCGGCGTGCCCACCAGCAGCGCCCGCCCCGC
Organism: uncultured Oscillochloris sp.; assembly: GCA_903877345.1. Lineage (GTDB taxonomy): Bacteria > Chloroflexota > Chloroflexia > Chloroflexales > Chloroflexaceae > CAIWXH01. The sequence continues at coordinate 50 of CAIRDL010000004.1, forward strand.
AACGACCGCCGCAACCCCCGCGCCGGTAATCGCCTGGAATTGTTCAGGCTGCGTCAGCACCAGCCCTTGCGCCTGAGCCGCCCGCACTATCGCCTCGCCCAACGGGTGCTCGCTGCGGCGCTCCGCCGACGCCGCAAGTTGCAACAGCGGCGTGTCGGGGTCAAGGCTAAGCACGTCTGTCACCGCCGGTTTGCCCTCGGTAATAGTGCCGGTTTTGTCGAGGATGACCAACTGGAGGTGCGCGGCCCGCTCAAGGCTTTCAGCATTTTTGATGAGAATACCCCGCGCCGCCCCAACGCCGGTACCAACCATAATCGCCGTTGGCGTGGCAAGCCCGAGGGCGCATGGGCAAGCAATGACCAGCACGGCCACGGCGAAGAGCAGACTTTGCGTTAAGCCCACGCCACCAAGCACGAACCAGAGGCCAAAGGTGAGCAGCGCAAGGCCAATCACGGTCGGCACAAACACCGCTGTGACGCGATCAACCAAGTGTTGCACCGGAGCGCGACTCCCCTGGGCTTCCTGCACCAGACGAATGATCTGCGCCAGGGCCGTCGCCTTGCCGACACGGGTTGCCCGCATCTGGAAGCTGCCGCTGCGATTAACCGTCGCGCCGACCAGATCGTCGCCAGGGTGCTTCTCGACCGGCAGACTCTCGCCCGTGACCATACTTTCGTCAACGCTCGATGCCCCGCTGACGAGCACACCATCCACAGGGATGCGCTCGCCAGGACGCACGACCACCATCTCGCCGGAGCGCACCTCCGCCACAGGGAGATCAAGCTCTTGTCCGCCGCGCACAACACGGGCGGTTTTGGGTTGCAGCCCGATCAAGGTTTTGATCGCAGCGCTGGTCTGGCTTTTAGCCCGTGCTTCAAGGTATTTACCGACCAAGATGAGGGTAATGATCAGCGCGGCGGTCTCAAAATAGACATGGCCGCTGCTACCCGTGAGCAAAAGGAGCAAGCTGTAGAAATACGCCACCGACGAACCCAGGGCGATCAGCGTGTCCATATTGGCCGTGCGTGCCCGCAGCGCTTTCCAGGCGTGGATGTAGTAGTCTCGCCCGCTGTAGAACTGCACGGGCGTAGCCAACGCCAGGAAGAGCCAGTTGAGCGCATCGTCGCGGGCGGCCATCTGGGTCATCATGGTTGAAGCGTCAGCCATTTGGGCGAGCATGGTAGCGGCGGTTCCAGTGAGCCAGGGCTGGATCAGCCCAAAATCGCGGGCCATTGCAAGGGCGAAAAGCGGCAAGCCCAGAGCCACACCGACGCCCAACTGACGACGCTTGTGGGCCAACTCGCGGGCACGGGCGGTCGCCTCGACATCCTCAGCGTCGGCCCCGCTCACCCCGGCGGTCTCGATCACGCCGTAGCCAGCTTGCTCAACCGCGACCTTCAGCGCATGAAAGCCAGTGTCGGTGGGCGAAAAGACCACCGTCGCCCGCTCAGAACTGAGGTTGACGTTGGCCTCAAGCACGCCTGGCACCTTTCTGAGCGCCTTCTCGACCCGGGCCGAACATGAGGCGCAGGTCATGCCAGTAACGGGCAACTCGACGCGGTCGGTGACAATCCCGTAGCCCGCCTGCTCAACCGCCGCCTGGATCTGGCGCGGGCCGACCTGAGCCGTGTCGAAGCGCACACTGGCCTGCTCCGTCGCCAGATTGACATTCGCCGCCGCAACGCCGGGCAACTTCTTCAGCGCCTTCTCGACCCGCAACACGCACGACGCGCACGTCATACCAGTAACGGGGAGGTTGAGTTCTTGCTGGGCCATCAGGCACCTCTTTACGGGGCATAATGCCGAGGGACGCCCCGCGAGGCGTCCCCAAAGGGCAAACGAACACTTGGCATGTTTCAGATGCGGCGGTTTCAGCTTGACCGTTTGCCCCATGCTGGCACGCCAACGAGCTTTCAGATTCACCACAAAGACACAAAGGCACGAAGATGCCAGCTATGGCTACGCAGTCTTTGTGCCTTTGTGGTTAGGCAAATCGCTAACGTCTCATTGGAGTACAGAGCTTGCTAACGCGGCTGAAGCCGCATCTACAACCCTTTGCGGCTTTGCGTCAGATCGCTAGACTGTCAAGCTAGATTGAGCCATGCCTAAACGACCGCCGCAACCTCGTCGTACCCAGCCTCTTGAATGGCGGCGACAATCGCTGCGGAGGCCACCGTATCGCCAGCCTCAACCGTCACGACCTTGCTGGTAAGGTCTACCTGCACCGCGCTTACCCCAGCGACCTTACTGACCTCGGTTGTGACGGCACGTACACAGTGCTGGCACGAGACGGCGGGCACCAGAAATTTCTCGGTCTTCATCGCGCTCCTCCGTTGTAAAAGCTAACTGCCCTGACTGGAATCAAAAACCTGGAGCAACTCACGCACGACGCGCTCACGTTCACTGACATGCTCGCTCTGAATGGCGGTTGTGACACAGCACCGCAGATGCTCCTCAAGAATCATGCCATCGAGCTTGGCAAGGGCCTGCCGGATCGCCCGTGTCTGTTTGAGCAGATCAATACAGTAAGTGTCGCCCTCCACCATACGTTGCACGCCGCGAACATGGCCTTCAATCGTCTTGAGGCGCGTGAGCAACTGCTGCTTGTGGTCGGCGTTCATTGCCCTTCCCTTTCATCCCATCCCCCGTGGGGGGGGCTTTCTCAAGAAGAGTATAGCAAAACTCCCCGCGCAACGCAAGGGTTACGTGCGTGACAGGGCTGATGCAAAGTCCTGTTGCCGCGCCATCCCTCACCCCGTAGGCGTGCAAAGTAGGTACTACATCAACAGAGTCCCAATGGGGGCTACCCTATATCACACGAGGTTCACGTCGTATATGCCGGTACGTGATTGAGGCGTTACACCAATTCCCGTTGAGCAAGCCGCATGAGCGTTGTTTCCAGAGTGCATTGGAATGCCATGCCTGGCAAGCTACAATCTGCAAGCTGCAATGGTAGCGTTTGACCTGAACCCCCGCCCTACCGCCGCACCAGCGGGATGTACACGAGCATGCGCGTCGGGGCGGTGAGCTCCACCGCCCGGGTGTTGTCCCACCCGGCGGTGCCCACGGTCTTCCCCGCCACCGTCACCGTCACCGCACGCCCCTGTGCGCCGCAGGCTGGCGTGTCCGGCCCGATGGCATCCACCTTCACCATGAAGCCTACTTGGTCGCCAACTTGCCGCGTCACGCTGCGCCCACAGACGGTCGCCCCGATGCGTGCCTCGACCGCTGCGCCAACCGTCGGCGCGACCCCATTCACTGTACCCAGCACGCCGTACACCGTTGCGGGCGGTGCGCCAAGCGTGTTCGCCAGCGTCATGCCACTCGTGATCGTCGCGGTACTGCCCCGCAGCAGCAATTCGGTCGCCTGCGTCGCGTAAATCCAGTAGCCTTGCCCAAA
>CAIRDL010000005.1 GCA_903877345.1 uncultured Oscillochloris sp.
AAGAGACGACCCTCGCCCAAGCTGAGGCGTTGTTTGCGACCAACTTCTTTGGGGCGGCACGCATGATCAACCATGTCCTGCCGTTGCTGCGCCAACAACGCAGTGGCACCATTCTCAACGTCAGTTCGCTGTTCGGGTTGGCCGCCATGCCGTTTGAGGGTTTCTACGTCGCCAGCAAACATGCCTTGGAGGGGTACACCGAGACCTTGCGGCTTGAGCTTACCCCCTTCAACATCCGGGTCGCGATGGTTGAACCAAGCGGGATTCGCACCGCGTTCGCCCGTTCGCTCACCCAAGCCGCCCAGCCCATCGCCGACTACGCTGCGCTGCGCCGCTATGCGTTCGCCTATTTTGTTGGCGCTGTTGAGACTGGAGCTGACCCCCGCCGGGTCGCGCAGACGATCTTGCACATTCTACAGGCACGGGCACCCCGGTTGCGCCATCCGGTGGGTGCCGATACCCTCCTCATGTATTTCGGCAAACGTCTGCTGCCTGCAGCTTTGACGGAAGCGTTCAACCGCTGGCTCTTTCGGCTCGAACCGCACCCACCGGCGGCAGCAACCACCTTCGCGTTGTTGCGCCTCCTCGGTATCGGCAATACCCGCCACTGAATCAACCTGCTGCGCCTCGGCGACCAAGGGCAAGGCTGCCGGGGCGACCCGAACGGAGTCACCATGAGTATCGAAGCGATCCTGAGCGAGGCCCTCAACAGCCTTGACCACTATCTCGCCGCCGAAGAACGGAGCGCGACCGACCCTTGGGCCCGTGAAGATGCGCTCTACGCCCTGATGGCTGCTGCCCGTTGGGAGCGCATCTTCACGACCTTCACTGCCGACGACGCGGCACGGGTAGCGCACGGTGACAGCGGGCCGGTGCTGGCTTATTGGCAGCGCTGGGAGCAAGAGGCTGACGTGGACACCCCGCCGCCAATCGAGATCCGTGAGGAGTATCTCGCCCGCCTGACTGCCATCGCCCACGCCCTGCATATCCTTGACACCCAGGTGCAGCCTCTCCTGCGAACGATGCTGCACCCATTGGCCCCGCCAGTGCTGCGGACAACGACACGCCGCCTTGAGGATTATCTCGAACGGTGAACGTGGGGGTTGGAGGTTGGGGATTGGGGATCAGGGGTCGGGGGTTGGATCGAACGCATCAGCCCTGACGAGAGGGACAACCCAGTAGGCACCCAGTCCTAGATGCGGTAGAATGGCGCAACACGACCTTATAGCCCTAAGGCATGGTTCAGCAGCGGCCATTTCAGCTTGACCGTTCGTAGCGCAGGCTTCCAGCCTGCGAGCCAGCGCTGAACGCGGCTAGAAGCCGCGTCTACGCATCGCAGCGGCGGTTTCAACGGTGGCATTAAACCCTACGACCGCACCACACGTTCTTTGCGGCTTTGCGGCTTTGCGTCAGATCGCTAGACAGTCAAGCTGATCTGAAATCTTATCGTTCGCCGCTTTTTTAAGGGGAACAGCCCTGCGGGCTGTTACGATGTGAGTTGCTATGGCTCAGTCAAAGCGTTCGGGACGCCAACGCCAATCCGCCGGACTCGGCCCGCGTGAACTTGGGCTGCGCGCCTTTCAGTCGGGGCGCATGGATGAGGCGCTTGCCTTCTGGCAGGTGAACAGCAAGGATCCAGCGGTCGCCCGTGCGCTGGCCGAAGTCTACTTCCGCCGTGCCCTCGGCCCACGCGCCGCTGACCCCTTGGCGGATCTGCGCCACGCCGCCACCCTGGCCCCCACCGATCTCCGCGTTACGTTCCACCTCGGACGCCTGCTCCACCGCGCCGGCAATCTCGATGCTGCCGCCGCTCACTATCGTATCGTCCTCACCCGCGAGCCAGGGAACCTAGCCGCCGCAAAACTCCTGGCCCTGCTGACCCTCGAACAGCAACCCGACGCCAATCTCACCAAGCTCCCCGGCATGACCCCGGCGCTCCAAGCTTGGCTTGCGCCAGCCATCGCGGTGCTGCACCGCACCGCCGTCCCCGCTGATGAGAGCGCCGTCGGCACCTTCTGGCGTGGCTTGGGGCAGTTGATGCTCAATGACCCCGCCGCCTACGCGACACTCGGCGACGAACGCCCCTTGCCAGTCCCGACTCTCGTGGCTCTGCGGCGCTACTACCGCAGTCTCGCCGCCGCTCTTGCTGGCCCAACCGACGAGGCGCTCGCCCAATGGCAGCAGTTCTACGAAGCCGGGAATCGCTCGCCAGGGCTAGAAGCAAATCTCGTCGCGCTATTGGTGGAACGCCTCGCGGCGCTCACTGAGGCGGGCGAGGTTGTCGCCGCCGGGGCTTTAGCCCTGCGCTGGCATCAGTTGGCGGGCGGTGCGGCTTTTGACGAGCAGTGCCTCGTGGCTCTCGACCGAGCCGCCCACACCGCCGCCACTTCCGGTACGTGGCCGGAGGCCGTGACGCTGTGGGAGACGGCCCGGCAGGTACTCAGTCGCACCCAGACCCTCGGTTCGCCCCGTCCGCTTTTGCACAATCTCGCTCTGGCCTGCGAACGGGTTGAGCGTTGGGAAGAGGCTGCGGACGCTTGGCGTGCTCTTCTGCGAACGCGCCCACGCAAGGGGAACGCCGCCGATGCTGCCGAGGCACCGCGCTGGGCTTGGGTGCGGGCACGTATTATTACCTGCTACCAGCATGCCGGTCGCCCCGATGAGGCGATTACCGTCTTCCGTCAAGCTCTCAAGCTCGATCCTAGCGACCTCGATTTGCGCCTCCAACTGGCCGATGCCCTGCACGCCAATGAGCAAGACCGCGCTGCCGAGAACGAAATCCAGCGCATTCTTGAGCTTGATCCGTACCACCCCGAGGCACTGCTCCGCACTGCCGAGGCGCTCACCACACGCTGGCAGTTTGCCGAAGCGCAACAACTCGCCCGTACTTTGGCTGAACATCACCCCGACCGGGCCGACTTGCAACGACGGGTGGGCGATCTTTTTCTGCACCACGGTCGCGAGTACAGCATGAATGGGCAACACGAGGCCTCCTACCAGGCTTTTGTCGAGGGTGAGCGTTTCCAGCCCGATAATCCGCTCTTTCCGCTGAACCAAGCCCGCATGCTCAACGCCTTGCGCCGTCCCGCAGATACGGCAACGCTCATCGAGCGTGCCCTGACAGTGGCGGGCGGAAGTACCCAGACGTGGGTGTTCGCGATTGAGACTTGGATGCTCTGCAATAAACTTGACGAGGCCCGTGCGCTTATTGACCGCTTCGGGCAAGTACGCAAACCCAGCGCCCAAGACTTCCTCGCCCTTGGCCTCCAATTGATCATGACGGCCACGCCGCCCCCGCCGCCAAGTTTCTTCGTCCACGCAGGCTCAGCCTCGCATATCCCCGACACCCCTTCGAGCCAATTGGCGCTGGAGGTGCTTGAAAAGGCCGTGGCGCTCCAACCTAACGACCAGCGTATGCTCAAGCATGTCGCCCGGATCCTGCTGCTGCCACGCCCGGAGATGGCTCGGCGTTTCGCCGAACGCGCTGTCCAACTCGCCCCTGAAGACCCTGAGGCGCTGATCCTGATCGGCCTCATCCTCGGCGTGACCAACCAACTCACTGAGGCGCGAACCACGCTCCAGCGTGCGTCCCAACTGGCCCGTCACCAGGGGCGGACTGACTTGCATGAACAGGCCCAAGAGTTCCGCCGCGTCGTCGGTACGCCAATGCTACGGATGCTGTTTACGGCTAGTTTGCACGGCTTCGCCGATCTTGATGATGAGGAATTTTTCGGATGAGTGAACCGTATGTGGATCCTTACGTTGTGCTCGGCCTGACACCCGACGCTCCCGCCGAGGCGATCAAGCGCGCTTATTTCACCCAGGTGCGGGCCAACCCGCCCGAACGCAACCCCGAGCAGTTCAAGCGTATCCGGGCTGCCTACGAACGTCTGCGCGACCCGGCGCAGCGCCTTGAGGCCGATATGCTGCTGCTCCAGCCCTGGCCCGCCCC
>CAIRDL010000006.1 GCA_903877345.1 uncultured Oscillochloris sp.
CCTCTTCACGACCTGGATAGGACTGCTATAGTAGTCCGTGACCTAAGTCTTCTGGTACAAGTGCTGGCTTCGACACGCTCAACCAGCGTTCGTTGGCTGAGCGTGTCGAAGCCAACGCTTTTGCAAGAAAACTTAGTTTACGGACTACCAGTGTGTCTCCTCCCAGGTGGCAGGCATCCGCACATCATGGTATCCTAGCGACTGTTCGCGGCTAACGGCACGACACCTTGTTGCTAAGCAAGAAACCGGCTTTGCTCCATGAATGAATCTGGTCTGATCCTTATTGTTGATGATCAGCCGCGTGGCCGCATGGCCCTCGCCAGTCTGTTGGAGCCGGAAGGTTACACGCTGGCGTTCGCCACCGATGGGCCGTCGGCCCTCGCCTTGGCCCCCAAGCTGCACCCCGACTTGGTGCTCCTTGATGTGATGATGCCGGAAATGAATGGCTTTGAGGTCTGCCGCCGCCTACGGGCTGACCCGCACACCGCCGAGGTGCCCCTCATGATGATTACGGCCCTCGATGATGCCGCCTCGTTACTCCAAGGCATTGAGGCCGGGGCCGATGATTTCGTCACCAAACCCTTTAACCGGGCCGAGTTGCGCGCCCGTGTGCGTACCGTCACGCGCCTCAACCGCTACCGCAGCCTTTGGGAAGGCCGCGCCCGCTACGAGCAACTGGTCGAGCGTTCGCCTAACGGGGTTTTGATTATTGACGCGCAAGGCATGATCCAGCTTGTGAACCCAGCCCTGCGCCAACTGCTCGGCATTACCCCGGAACTGTTCACGGTCGCACAACTGCGCGACATCGTGGCCCCCGAACGCTGGGCCGAAACGCTGGCTCACCTCGAAACGCTCTTTCGTGACGGTACGGACAATGTGCGCTTTGAGACGCTGTTGCTCGCCCTCGATGGCACCCGTCACCCAGTCGAAGTTGATGCGGGACGCTGTGAATGGGACACCGGCGCGGCCGCTCAGGTGCTTATTCGCGACATCACTGACCGGAAGCGGGCGGAGTTGCTTGAGGAGGAGCGCCGCCAAATGACATATGAGATTCACGATGGTGTGGCGCAGATGATTACAGCGGTGTATCAGCAGATCCAACTTTTTGCCCGCCGTCACCGCCCACGCACCCCACAGGTCGTCACTGAACTCGATCAGATCCAGGCGATGGCGCAACGGGCCGTCACGGAAATCCGCCATGTGCTGGAGGGGTTACGCCCAACCGCCCTTGACGATTTTGGCCTAGTGGGCGCACTAGGGATGCTGACGGAGTCACTGCGGAATGAAGGCTGGACAATGGACTTTGACGCGCAACTTGGGGCCGTGCGTTTGCCGCCACCCGTCGAGACCGCCCTCTTCCGTATTGCCCAAGAGGCGCTGACCAACACGCGGAAACACGCCGGGGTGAAACGAGCGGCCCTCACGCTCCAATGGGTTGGGGCTGCCGTACAGTTGACGGTGCGTGATTGGGGCTGCGGGTTTGACCCGGCAGCGCAGGTTCAGCCAACGGGGTTGGGTCAGCAATTGGGCCTGCGAACGATGCGCGAACGGGCGGCGTTGCTCGGCGGTACGTTGCAGCTTGAGGCGCAACCAGGGACGGGTGTGAGTATCGTCATTACCATTCCCATTACTGGGATGGGGCAAGCGGGAGCAGCATATGGGCAGTGAGCAACGAGGTGGTCGCCGCGAGCAAAACGCACGGCTAGTGATCGCTGATGATCACGCCCTGACGCGGATGGGCCTGCGGGGATTGTTGGCTGATGAGCGTGGCCTCGAGTTGGTCGGCGAAGCTCGCGATGGCGTGGAGGCGCTCGAACTCTGTGCGCAACTTCAGCCCGATCTGGCGATCCTTGATGTTCGCATGCCGCGTCTCGACGGCCTCGCGACGACCCGGGCGATCAAATTGGCTTTCCCCCGCATCGCCGTGCTGCTCGTCAGTCTCCACGCCACCCCCGAGTACATCATCGAAGCTATCGAGGCTGGTGCGTCGGGCTATGTGCTCAAAGACGCGCCGCTCCACGAGTTGGTCGGCGCCATTCAGCAGATTTTGCGCGGCGAGTCGATGCTCACCGAAGCCCTAGCGGCCCAAATGCTCCGCCGACTGAGCGGGCACCCGCCGCGCCCAAGCGCGGCGCTCCATACGTCGCTTACGCCTCGCGAGTTGGAGGTGTTGCGCTTGGTCGCGCAGGGCAAGACCAACCGCTTGATTGCCCAACAACTCGGCATCGCCAACGGGACAGTGAAACTTCACGTCGAACACATTATTGGCAAGCTTGATGTCTCGGATCGCACCCAGGCGGCAGTGCATGCGATTCAACTTGGGCTCCTGCATAACGAGGAGGGGTAGTGACGCACCCTAGAAGGAGTTCGCATGCGCCGCTTGATTGTCCTCGTGCTCTTCGCCCTCACGGTTGCCTTGCCTAGTGTCCAGGTGATGGCGCAACTACCGACGCCCACACCCACGCCGACGAAACCGATGCCCACGCCCACGCCAACGAAACCGACACCCGCGCCCACGCCCACGCCGGTTCCCTTCCTGGGCGGCACTCCGGCCCCGCATCTTACGGGCGATTTGGCGATGCAAACCTACAGTCTCGACCTTTACCGGCGCAAGGGCGGGCTAACGGCGGCTACCGTGCAGGGGCTGGCAATGCCCGCCGAGGAGTCGCTCCAGCAGAGCGGTGCGCTGATCGGTGGCTCCCTGGCGGGTCGGGTCGCCCTCAGCTTCGAGCCGCCCCAGACGGGGCCATGTGCCATTCGAGGGCTCACGTTCTCGGATCAGCGCATGATCCGGCTCTTCTATGCTCCCGGCACTGACCCAAGTCGGGTCGGTCGGATTTTGACCCACGAACTGTTCCACCAACTGCAACACGATTACTACGGTGCCCGTGACCACCTCAAGGCCGAGAACATTCTGCTTGAAGGCATGGCGGTTTGGGGTACCGCCAGTTATTTTCGCACTGCCGACGGTGAGCTACAGTACCGGGCCAATGTGCGGGCAGCCCTGCAAGCGGGCACGCTCTTGCCGCTTACCACAAGCCTCGATCAGGATTGCCGCACGACTACGCGCAACGTCATTTACGATGAATGGGGTTCGTTTGTCGAATACCTGATCGTCACCTATGGGCGCCCCCGCTTTGATGCTGTCTACCGCAGTTCGCGAGGACGCACCGCCGGTTTGGCCGGGTACCAAGGGGTTTACGGCAAGCCGTTGGCGCAACTTGAGCGTGAATGGCGGGGTTGGGCGGCGGGGCAATAGGCGCTGGGGCCACCATGCGGGCAGGACGCCGCGCTCTCAGAGTTTATCTGACAGAGCGCTAACATCAGCCCCCGCCGTCTTCTGGTATACTGGGGGAGGGTATGCAGAGGCATGCTTCCACAGAAAGGTGCAAGCGATGTTGAGGGGCGCACAGCAGCAGGTTGCCAACGGGAAGCCGACCACCGGGACGCTTGAGGTCAACGAACAGAACTTTCAGCAGGCGGTGATCGAGCGTTCACGCGAGGTGCCTATCGTCATTGACTTTTGGGCACCCTGGTGCGGCCCGTGCCGTACCCTCGGCCCCACCCTCGAACGGTTGGCCGCTGAGGCGAAGGGTGCCTGGGTGCTGGCGAAAATCAACGTGGACGAGAACCAGCGCCTCGCCCAATCTTTCCGCGTGCAGAGCATCCCCGCCGTAATGGCTGTCCACGGGGGTAAGGTTGTTGAGCAGTTTGTGGGTGTCCAATCCGAGGCGCAGGTGCGGGCTTGGCTCAAGCGGTTCATCCCCGAGGCCGGTGGTTCGCTCCTCGAAGCCGCCCACGCCCTTGAGACTAGCGACCCCGAAGGGGCCATTGGGCGCTATCGGCTGCTCCTTGGCGAAGAGCCAGAAAACACCGAGGCGCTCTTCAACCTGGGGCGACTGCTCTTGCTGCAAGGTGAACCCGAGGGTCTTGAGACGCTGCGACAGATGCCAGCAAACGCCTCGCTCTTCGCCCGCGCCAACGCCGCGTTGCCGCTTGCCGACCTCATTGCGACGAGCGAAGTGCCACCTGTGGGCGACCTTGAGGCGCGGTATCACCAAGCGGCCCGCGCCATCCGTGCGGGCGAATACGGCCCTGCACTGGAAGCGCTGCTCGGCATTGTTATGCGTGACCGGGGCTTTCGTGATGATGGGGCGCGTAAGGCGCTGGTGGCGCTCTTCGCTGTACTTGGCGATGAACACCCGCTGGTGCCAGCCTATCGCAAGCGACTGGCGAACGCGCTGTTCTAAGGCTAAGGCATGTTTCAAACCAGCTTGACAGTTCAGCGATCTGACGCAAAGCCGCAAAGCCGCAAAGCCGCAAGGAGCATGTTGTAGTTTTCAACTGTCAAGCCAAACTCGCCGCTTCTAAAGCATGCCTACGTTTTAGGTCGAGCGCAGCCCAAGCAAAGCGATTGCGTCATACGAATAGTTGTGCTATACTGGCAAAAGCCGAGCGGTTATCCGGTGGGGCAAGGGCCAACCAGCTTTTGCCGCCATGACCCGCAAAGCTTATCCCGCGCTACGGGCGGCATGGCCTGCCGCCCGGTTGAGCCGATTGGTGTAGCCTATGTTCACTGCCGCGAGCCTGATCCGCCCCGCGCTTGCCGCGCTCGAACCGTACACGCCGATCCTGCCGCTCGATGTCTTGGCAGCACGCCTGGGGTTGCCCATTGAGCGGCTCGTCAAGCTAGACGCCAACGAGAATCCTTACGGCCCTTCGCCCAAGGCGCTCGCCGCGCTCGCCAATGAGGCGTACTATCACATTTACCCCGACCCAGGCCACACCAGTCTGCGGGCCGCTTTGGCGGCGTACACCGACCATCCCGCCGCGCACATCGTCTGCGGGGCTGGAGCCGACGAACTGATTGACCTGATCCTGCGCCTCTGTCTCGCCCCCGGCGAGGCCGTGATTGACTGCCCGCCCACGTTCGGCATGTACAGTTTTGATACGGGCGTCTGCGGTGGGCGGGTGGTCGTCGTGCCGCGCCGCCCCGATTTTAGCCTCGATCTGCCCGCTATTGAGCAGGCAGCCAACACCAACGGGGCAAAAATCCTCTTCCTCACTTCGCCCAATAATCCTACGGGCAACCTGATGCCGCCCGAAGAACTCGAACGCCTGCTCCGCCTACCACTGCTCGTGGTGGTTGATGAAGCCTACATCGAGTTTGCGGGGCTTGACCAGAGCTTCGCGCCTTGGGTACGCCAACACGCGAACTTGGCGGTGCTCCGCACCTTCAGCAAATGGGCCGGTTTGGCTGGTCTGCGCGTTGGCTACGGCTTATTTCCCCCCTGGCTTGCCGAACAACTTTGGAAGATCAAGCAACCCTACAACGTGAGCGTGGCCGCGCAGACGGCGGCATGCGCTTCACTTGCCGACCGCGCCTACCTGTTCGACAACGTGGCCCGCCTTTGCGCCGAGCGCGAACGGTTGTGGCACCACTTGGCCGCGCTGCCCTTCCTGAAGCCTTATCCTAGCGCCGCCAACTTCATCCTTTGCCGCGTCGTGGGCCGTGCTGCCCATGCCTTGAAGCTGACCCTTGAGCAGCAAGGCATCCTGGTGCGCTATTACAACAACCCGTATTTACACGACTACCTCCGCGTCAGTGTCGGTACTCCCGCCCAGAGCGACGCACTGCTCGCGGCCCTTCGTGAGGTATTCGCCAATGGCTGACGAACTGCGCGCACTGCTTGACTTCGCCCACCAAATCGCCTGGCAGGCGGGCAAGCTCACCCTGCGCTATTTCCAGAGTGAACTGACGATTGACCACAAGGCCGACGAGTCGCCCGTCACCATCGCTGACCGTGAGGCGGAGGCGTATTTGCGGGCGAAGATCACCGCCCGGTACCCTGACCACGCCATTCTTGGTGAAGAGGCAGGGCTTAGCGGTGACGCGGGGGCGACCTACCGTTGGGTGCTCGATCCGATTGACGGCACCAAGACCTTCGTGCGCGGCGTGCCGCTCTATGGCGTGATGGTGGGTCTGTTGCGTGAAGGTCAGCCGGTCGTCGGGGCGGTCAACATGCCCGCGTTGGGCGAAATCGTCTACGGGGCGCAGGGCCACGGGTGCTGGTGGAACGGTCGCCCGTGCCGGGTCTCGCCGGTGGCTAGCCTCGCGGCAAGCTTGGTGGTCGCCACGACCGCTCACGGCTACGAACGGCACGGCAAGGCACGCGCCTTCCAACGCCTCCTTGCGGCGTGCGGCAGCTTCCGCACATGGGGCGATTGCTACGGGTACCTGCTCGTCGCCACAGGCCGTGCCGAGGTGGCGCTCGACCCGATTATGAACCTCTGGGATGCCGCCGCGCTGCTGCCCATCCTGGAAGCCGCCGGGGGTACGTTCACCGACTGGCGCGGGGTCGCCACAATTGAAGCGGGCGAAGGACTAAGCAGCAACGGCCTCGTAAACGAAGCGTTGCTCGCATGCCTGAACGCCACCACCTAGGACAAGGTTTCAGGTGCCGGGTTTCAGGTTTCAGGTTGATCGCAGTGCTCCTTGCGGCTTTGCGGCTTTGCGTCAGATCGCTGAACGATAAAGCTGGTTTGAAACATGCCTAAAGCATCTGTATGCTAAATCTCACTGCGCTCGCCACCGCAACCCAAACCATTGAGCGCCCCGGCGGCGTTGCGCGCCTCTCTATGCTTGAGGTGCCGCCGCTGTTTGTTGTTGAGGCGTCGGGACAGATTGGGCCAGCCATGATGCGCGCTATCCTGGCCGTGGCCGAACCGTATGGGCGCAACCATCCCGCTGGCTGGGATTATCTCGTTGATCCGCGCCGCGTAACGCTGGCCCACCCCCTCAACCTCTTCTGGTTCTACAAGATCCACCGGCTGCCTCATCTGCGCCGCTACATCGCCCTTACCCCCACTACACGCATCCTCCGCTTTCTTGCCCACGTCGCCGCACGGCTCACCGGGCCTGACATGCTGCTCGCCACCCCTGAAGATCTCACCCGCCTCTATGGTCGCAGCTAAAACTTGCGACCGCACCTTGCGTTTTTAGGCCCTACCGCAAAAGGCACGCGGTCACGCTGAGCGCAGCGAAGCGTCCCGGTCGGGATTCTTCGCTTCGCTCAGCATGACAAGACGCCGCACCGCGTTACTTTTGCGGTAGTGCCGTTTTTAGTTATCTGCACGGCCAGAAACCGCACCTACGCCGCATACTAGATCGTGGTTCGTAGATGCAGCTTTAGCCCCGTATTCAATTTTCTAACGCGGCTGAAGCCGCTCCTACGAACAACATCATGTCTAAGCCCTGCGCCTTCCTCATGCGGGCAATCAACGGAACAATGCTAAAATGGGGCTGATCGCTTTTATGGGTTTATCCCCGGTCAGTTTGTCCCAAAAGTTCGCCTCCGCGATGCAGCCATGGAAACACCGTCTAGCCCGCAACACCGCTTCTTGCGTTACCTGACGGAGCCGGTGGTTTGGCTGCTCTCCAGTTTTATGATCGGGCTGGCACTGCTCTCTTTTGTATTGACATGGAACGATGAGCAGGATCAGCTCACGACGAGCCTTCAGGCCGATGCGTCTGAAATGACCCGCGTGATTGAAGTTCATCTCGCCGCGAATGAGCAGTCGCTCCTCGCTGTGCGCGCCCTCTTCGCGGTTACGCCCCAGGTTGATCGCGCCACCTTTCGTCAATTTGTCACGCCGCTTTTGGTGCGCTCGCCGAGCACCCAGGCCATCACTTGGGTGGCGTATGTTCCAGAAGCAGCACGTACCGCGTTTGAACAAGCCCGCCGTTTGGAAGATGTGCCTGATGTTGCCCTGTTCGAGCGGGATGCCAACGGCGCGAACGTCCCGGTGGGTACACGGGCTGAATATTTCCCCGTTACGTTTGTTGAACCTTTTGCCGCTAACCAAGCCGCCCTCGGTTTCGATAGTGGCTCGGTGCCCGCCGAACGCCAGGCGCTCCTTCGCACCCGCGACATCGGCCAATCCACCTTGACGCCACCGCTCCAACTGGTGCCGACCACCACTGGGGAGCGCCACCTCCTGCTCTTCACGCCGGTCTACCGCCAAGGCACGCCAACCGCCACGTTGGCGGCACGGCAGGCGAATCTGTTGGGCTTTCTGGCGAGTCGCTTTCAGATGAGCAGCTTGGTTGCGACGGCGCTGCACGACATCAGTGCCCACGATCTTGAGTTGTACCTGTTTGATGTGAGCGACGCATCGCCCCAACTGCTCGCCTTCCAGCCCTCACGTTCTGGCGCTGCAACGTTGCCTACCGACACAGCCCCGCCTGAGCTTGAGAGCCTGGAGGTTGGAGTGTTCTACACAAGCCAGCTTGAACTCTACGGGCGGACATGGCGCGTCGTGGTGCGGCCCGGCCCGGCGTATCTGGCGGAAGCTCACGGCTGGGATGCTTGGATCCACCTGAGCATCGGGTTGCTCGCGGCGGTGGGCTTTCTTGGGTATATTTACCACCGCCGCCGCAGCGAAGCACGGCTGCACCAAAGCGAAAACCAATATCGTTTAGTCTCCGAGCATGCTGCTGATGTGATCTGGATTCTTGATCTGGATTCCCAGAGCTTCACGTATGTCAGTCCGTCGGTGCAGAAGCTGCGCGGCTACACCCCGGAAGAAGTGCGGCAACAGACGATAGCGCAGACCCTTACGCCTGCCTCACTCAGCAAAGTTTTGTTGCTGTTGGCTGAGCGCCCGCCCGCCGTCGGGCTGCCACCGCACACCGATGAGTTGGATCAGATCTGCAAGGACGGTAGCATCGTCACCACTGAAGTGACCACCAATTATGTCTTGAAAGAATCTGGAAATTTTCAGGTGGTTGGCGTATCGCGTGACATCACGCTGCGTAAACAGGCGGAAGTGCGCCTGAAGCAACTCAACCGCACCTACGCCCTGCTGAGCGCAATCAACCAGACGATTGTGCGTATCCGTGAGCCAGAGCAGTTGTTTGAGACGACTTGCCGCATCGCTGTCACCCAGGGCGGGTTTCGGATGGCCTGGATCGGGATCTTCGACCCGCAGACCAAAGTGGTGCAACCGGCGGCGCACGCGGGTGAGGCCGACGATTATTTGACCCACCTGCACATTGTGCTGGATGAGAGTACGTGGGGCCACGGCCCCACCGCCACGGCGTTGCGGACGGGCGAGCATGTGGTGGTGAACGACATTGCCAATGACCCGCACATGGCACCGTGGCGGGCTGACGCCCTGCGCTTGGGCTACCGTGCGTCAGCCGCTTTTCCGCTCGTCGTGAGCGGCAAGCTGTATGGAACGCTCAACTTGTATGCGTCCGAACCTGCATTTTTTGATGCGGATGAACTGAACCTGCTCGACGAGATGGTGACCGATCTTGTTTTTGCGCTTGAGTTCAGCGCGCAGGAGGTGCAGCGCCAGGCGAGCGAGGCGCGCTACCGGGCGATCTTCGATGGCGCCAACGAGGGTATCGTCGCGATGCGTATGGCGGATCAGTCGCTCCAGTACATCAATCCGGCAATAAAGGTTATTCCGATTTATGGTATACTGCACCGAACGATAACGGAGGTGCAGGATGGGTCGATTGGCGTATGAGCAGGTCGAAGCCAATGAGGATCGCGTCTTGGCGCTCACCAGCCTGACCCCGGTCGAGTTTCAGGAACTTGTCGGGCCATTCGAGGTCGCGTTTCAAGCGCAGATGGCGGCCTGGAC
>CAIRDL010000007.1 GCA_903877345.1 uncultured Oscillochloris sp.
CCGACGAGCGGCCCGACGGCGGGCGGCACCACCGTGATTATCACCGGCACTGATTTCACCGGGGCGACGGGCGTCAGCTTTGACGGCGTGGCGGGCACGATCATCACGACCAGCACCACCAAACTCACGGTGACGACCCCGGTACACGCTGCCGGTGCAGTTGATGTGGCGGTCACGACTCCCGGCGGGACGGCAACACAGACGGGCGGGTTCACCTACCAAGCCGCCCCGACGCTTGGCAGCCTCAACCCGACGAGCGGCCCGTTGGTGGGCGGTACCACCGTGATCATCACTGGTACCGACTTCACCGGGGCGACGGGCGTGACGTTCGGCGGCATGGCAATCAGCAACTTCACCGTCGTGAGCACCACCGAACTCACGGTCACGCTTCCGGCGCACGCCGCTGGCGCGGTGGATGTGGTGGTCACGACTCCTGGCGGGAGCGTAACGCAGGCGGGCGGGTTCACCTATCAGGCGATGCCGACCATCAGCAGCCTTAGCCCAACGAGCGGCCCAACGGTGGGCGGCACCACCGTCATCATCACCGGCACTGACTTCACTGGGGCGACGGGCGTCAGCTTTGACGGCGTGGCGGGCACGATCATCACGACCAGCACCACCCAACTCACCGTCACCACCCCAATGCACGCCGCTGGCACCGTGAATGTGGCAATCACGACTCCCGGCGGGACGGCAACACAGACAGGCGGCTTTACTTATCTGCCCGCCCCGACCATCAGCAGCCTGAGTCCGAGCAGCGGCCCGATGACCGGCGGTACCACGGTCACCATCATCGGTACTGGTCTGACCGGCGCGACCAGTGTGACGTTCGGCGGCGAGGCAGGTATCGACCTCACTGTCGTGAGCGATACACAGCTTACGGTGACCACCCCGGCGCACGCCACTGGCGCTATGACCGCAGGCACCACAAATGTGGTCGTGACCACCCCCGGCGGCAGCGTGACCCAGACGGGCGGGTTTATCTACCGGACGATGCTGCGGGTGTACCTGCCGCTGATCCAGCGCTAAACACCTGCGGAGGCAACGCGGCGGGTTGGGGCGGTCGCCCTGGCTCGCCGCGTGATTCTGTGCGCCAATGAGTCCGCAGGGACGCGGCGGTAGCAGATCGCAGCGCCCCATCCCCTTCCCTACGGCGACGGGCGGCACCTTTCCATCTTCGCAGGCTGATCGAGCCTGCTTTCGCAGGTTTGGGACATGGAGCCGGGGCTTCGGCCCCCACAGGAAGCGACGTTGACGTAGCCTTGAGCGGTGGCAGGCGCTTTCTGCCATCGGCGGCGGCGCGTTGGGCTTCAGTGGTGCTCCAACGCGGCGGGAGGTGGCACTGTATCTGCACAGTACCGTTTGCAGTATTTGCTCTATCTCAGTGTTACACAGAGCTTTCTACACCGCAGGATAAAGGAGGTCTTTCTCCACCGTTATCAGATGATACTCCCGAATAGTGGCAAAAGCGTGCGCTTTCCGCACCGTTATCGGGTGCGTACTCCCACCTTATGGGTAGTTGAGCGGATTTCTCTCACGTAGAGGTGTGGGATTTCTCTCACGTAGAGGTGTGGGGTTTTTGCAATGGAATGCGAGGAGCAAGGCCGAAGTATCGGCAATCAAACGGCGATTTCTCCAACGTATACATACAAGATTTTCTCGTTGCGAGCCATTGAGCACGGCGCTGGCGGGTCAATGGCTCACGCTGAGGAGCGGCGGCATCGCGGTGCTTCGACTGCTCTGCCCCAGCGTGGCCCGCTCGATGAGGGTTGGCCCCCACCACTTATCCTCGATTGCGGCCACCCTCCCCAGGCCGCGCACTGGGGAGGGCACCGCAGCACCGCTAGGCTGCCTGGCAGCGCAGGGGCACGGCCAGGTTGCG
>CAIRDL010000008.1 GCA_903877345.1 uncultured Oscillochloris sp.
CGGCAACTCGATTTGGCGGTGCTGGAGGTCGGCTTGGGCGGGCGTTTCGATGCGGTCAACGTAGTGACGCCCTTGGTGACGGCGATTAGCTCCATCAGCCACGAACACACGGCGATTCTTGGTGACACCCTGGCCGAAATCGTTTGGAATAAAGCGGGCATCATCAAGGCGGGCGTCCCGGTCGTCACTGTGCCGCAGCCGCCGGAAGCCCTGAGCATCATCGCCACCGAAGCGTCTGCGCTGGGCGCACCGCTGTGGCTGGCTGAACCTACGGGCCTGTTGCCGATGCTGAGCGGCCATGCGCAGCCCTATCCCGTGGCCCCACGGCCCGCCCTGCGCGGTCTCTTCCAGGTAGAAAATGCGCGCCTCGCCCTCGGCGTTGCCGTGCTGTTGCGCGAAACCGGGTTGGAACTGCCCGACGCCGCGCTGACGGCGGGACTCGACAGTGTGCGCTGGCCGGGCCGCTTCGAGTTGGTGCCGTCGGCCCCACAGGTGCTCATTGACGGGGCGCACAACGGCGACTCGGCCCAAAAACTGGCCGCCGCAATCAGCGCGGGCGTGCCCCACGACCGGCTCGTGCTGATTCTGGGTACTTCACGCGACAAAGATATTGCGGCGATGGCAGCGGCCCTGATACCGCTCGCCGCCGCTGTGGTGCTCACCCGTTCCGGCCACCCCCGGGCGATGGATCTCGACCGCATGGTGGCAGAAGTCGGGCGCTATCTGCACGGCCCCCTGGTCGTCACCCCCGATGTGCGTACCGCCCTCGATGCCGCCAAGGGGTTAGCGGGTCGCCGCGACCTCATCGTTGTCACCGGCTCGCTCTTTGTCGCCGCCGCCGCCCGCGCAGCCTTGGGGCTCGCCGTGAGCGATTAGGCCAGGTTACAGGTTTACCGTTGGTAGGAGCGGCTTCAGCCGCGTTACCAAGCCTTCCAGCTTGACAGTGTGGAAAAGTAGCGCGTCATGGTGCGGCAAATCTGCAATCTGCCTTGGCGTCTGTTTGCCGCAGGGGCAAAAAAATGCGGCCCGACAGTTCTCACAGGAACTGCCGGGCCACGGTGTGCCGCGCCCACTGGAAAGGTGGGCTACCCGCTATTTGCACGATGAGGAGCGCCGCCGCCGCGCACGCCTACGCCCCGTCAGAAGGGGTAAACCGATAGCGCGCGCCTCCGGCGAATCGATCCCGAACTGCGCTAACACCTCAGCTTTCGCCGTTTCGACCGCTTCGTGAAAGGCCCACGCTGCCTCCGCTGTTGCTGCACGAGCAGCTTTGAAGTCACGCTCAGCGCGAGCCACGGCGAACTCGGCTTGGAGATGGATCGCTTCCACCATTTGAAGGGCAGCGAGACTGGCCGCAGAATTTATGGCCGTGTAATCGTCCACGTTGTGAAGCGAGTACAAGATCTCCCAATCATCACCCTCATCCTTGGTGCCTGGCGGGAGCCGATTGGATCGTCGTCGAGGTGCCACCTGGAACAACTCCTTTTCTATTGGGGGGTGAAACGCCATTGAGCCGGCGTGGCAAAAACACTGTACCGAGGTAGGGGCCATTTTGTCTAGTCCACCAAAAGTCCTTTTCGTGAACAGTACTTCCCCCGCTTGTATGGTTCGGAGCGACGCAAAAACTTGCGTCGCTCCTACAGCACTCCATCGGGGCGCAGGACGTACTGCCACCAGTTGTTAGCCACCCCGTCAGTGCTGCCAACGCCCCGTGGCAAGTGATCGAGCCACCAGAGATGGTGGCGGCGCATGTCGCCCCCGCCCCACGCGGCGGCACGCAGTTCACGGGGTGCGCCCGTCAGGTCGGGGAAGTTGTACCACGTGTCTGCCCGCGACAGCACCGGGCGCTGGTTGCCCCAATCGTAATCGTTGGTGCTGCTCGGCGCAAAGTGAACATTGCCGCACTCAGCGCGCCCAGGGTGGCTCTGATCGTAGCGTGTGAAGCGCGCCCACAGGTTGCGTTCGCCTTGGTGCTTCCGGTAGACGTGCGTCATGATCGATTCGACGCGGTGGCCGAAGTTTTCGAGCATGCAACCCACTTCACGCTCCATGTTGAAGCCCATCACCACAAAGCGCCGCCCCCACGTCTCGCTGCCCGCCAAGGGTGGTGAGTTGCACCAAATCGCCCCAGCTCCGGCCATGTGGCTCTCGTAATACCCAGCGTAGGGAAACGCGAAGAGCCAAACCTCGTCCAGTTCGTTACGCAGCACCTTGGCGGGCAGGTCGAACGGCGCAAGCAGCGCGTGGTAATCCGCAGCGTCGGGTTGGTGGAAACCGCCCTGCCGCGCCCAACAACGCAGGTAGGAGGCATCGTCGTAGCAGAAGCCATCCAGTTTGGGCGGGTAGCCGTCTACGATGTGGCGCTCGACCACCTCGTAGCGGGCCAGGTCGCCTGAACAGAGGCGCAAATCCTCAATGTACTGGCGGGCCAACGCCTCGGGGTCGTACCAGCCGAAATGCGTGTGGAGACGCTGCCCCCCGTGGGCTTCCAGAATCGGATTGTGGATGATCATGGCGACCCGCAAGGGGTACGGCGCTACCGTCGCGGGGCTGCCGCGCACCACGGGGTCATCGGTGGCGCTGTGCGGTTTTTTGCCACCAAAAAGCCAATCAAGCATCCTGACCTCCCAGCGCAACACGATACGCATCCTCGGCCAACGGGGCAAGCGCGTCCCAGCTAAAGCGGGCCGCAGCGACGCGGGCTTCCGCGCCTAGTCGTTCGCGCAGGGGCTGATCATCGAGGAGGCGCAGCACGGCGGCGGCGAAGGCTCCAGGGTCGCCGGGAGGCACCAACAGGCCCGAGTGTTCAGACTGGATGAAGGTGCGCGCCTCGCCTACATCGCTTGCCAGCACCGCCAAGCCTGCGCCCATCAGTTCAAGCAGCTTGGCCGAACAGCGCGCCCGGTTAATCAGGGTGTCGCGGGCGGGTACCAAGGCGACTTGGGCGGCGGCGAGGGTCGCCGGGATTGCGGCAGGCGCAAGCCAGCCTCGGTAATCGAGCATCGGCGCGAAGCCGGCCCGGGCCGCTAAGGCGCGCAACGTGTCTTCTTCGTCGTTCTCGCCGTGCCCCACCACGATCAGGCGGGCTTTGGGGCGTGCGGTGTGAATGGCAGCTAAGGCGGCGGACAACTCGGTGAGATCCAATTCCCAAAAGCGCGTGTAGAGCAGCAGCGTGGGCGTCGTTGGGGTGATGAGCCGCAACTTGGGCAGCGTGGCCCCATTGGGCAGATAGATCACGCGCTGCGGGGCGATGCCCAGCGACCACACCAGACTCTCGAGGGTGCGACTAGCGACGGTTACGGCTTGGGCGCGGCGGGGCAGGTCGCGCTCCTGCCAAGCAAAGAGCGCTTTCGCCGAGGCTGGGTAGGTGCGAAGGGTATTCCAACCGCCAGCGCCTTCCCAATCGTCGGTATCAACGACAAGGGGCAAGCGTGGGCGCACGATGCGGGCCGCCAACGCCGCGAGCCCACTGTAGCCCTTCGGCTTAAAGAGGTGGAGCAGAGTGGGGCGTTCGGCGAGGGCGCGCCGAAGCATGGCAGCGCTGTGGGTAAACGTCGTGAAGGGGTCAGTGAGGTGCGGCAGGGCGGTGTGGATGACCGGCACACCATTGTAGACGACGCGGGTTCCGGCGTCTTCAGGGTTTTGCACGGGGGGCGCGATGATGGCGACGCTGTGGCCGCGACGGGTCAGGGCTTGAGCTAGGGGCAGCATCCGTGCTAGGAGGGTGCCCTTCGGACGGATGCCGAAGGGCGCAAGCATGACGATGCGGAGCGCGTGAGGGAATTGGTTGTTAGTCAACGCGCGCTTGATTTCTTGCGGAAGCCCAAACCTGCGCCGGCAGCCCACCTAGGCAGCAAAGCGCTTTTTGTCGCCGGACGGGCGTCCGCAGGGCGCGGCGACAAGGGGAACACCGGCTTGACGATAACACAAGGCCGTTACGGGGGCAAGTAGTTCCCGCCAACTTGCATGGTGGGGGCAACGTCCCTGGCACCCATCTAGGGCTACGTCAAAGTCACGCGCCGGGAGGCTAAAGCCTCCGGCTACGGGTACGAAGCGCGCCTTCGCGGGCTCATCGAGCCTGCTTTAGCAGGCTTCGTAAACGTAGCCGAGGGCTTCAGCCCCACGGCGAACGACTTTGACGTAGCCCTGCGCACCCATCAAGCCGCCTTGCCCCGTCGCCCCGGCGTCATGTATAATAGGCTCTCGTGTCACCTGCCGGGTGGCACTCAAATTGTTGGCATGCAGCGAACGGAATGGGCAATGTTTAAGTGGCTCAAAAAACTGGTTGGCGATACTAACGAGAAGGCAGTACGCCAGATCCAGCCCTTGGTCGAGGCGATTAACGCCCTCGATTCAACCTACGCAGCGCTGAGCGACGCGGCCCTCGGTGAAAAGACGGCGGAGTTCAGGGCACGCCTCGCTGACGGCGAAACGCTTGATGATCTGCTCCCCGAGGCTTTTGCCGCTGTGCGCGAGGCAGCCTCCCGCACGATTGGGTTGCGCCACTACGATGTGCAACTCATCGGCGGGATTGTGCTCCACGAGGGGAAGATTGCCGAGATGAAGACCGGCGAGGGCAAGACGCTCGTTGCCACGCTGCCGCTCTATCTCAACGCCCTTGCAGGGCTGGGTGCCCATTTGGTTACGGTCAATGACTATTTGGCGAAGGTCGGCGCAGGCTGGATGGCCCCGGTCTACCATCGCCTCGGCCTCAGTGTTGGCTTTATTGCCCACGAACAGAGTGCGCTTTACGACCCTGATTATATTGACCCCGAGGCTAATCCCGAAGACCAGCGCCTCGTCCATTGGCGCGGTGTGCCGCGTCCCCAAGCCTACCACGCTGACATCACCTATGGCACCAATAATGAATTCGGCTTCGATTATCTGCGCGATAATATGGCCTACGATAAGGCGCAGATGGTGCAGCGCGAGTTGCAGTATGCCATCGTTGATGAGGTTGATAACATCCTGATTGACGAGGCGCGCACGCCGCTGATTATCTCTGGCCCAGCGCAAAAATCTTCCGACCTCTACCGCCAAGTGGCGGGCCTTGTGCGTGGCTTGCGCCGCTCAACCATTACGCAGAAACAGGTCAAAGAAGAAGGGCTGGAGCCTGATGGCGATTTCTTCATTGATGAGCGCACGCGTGGCATTACGCTGACGGAAGAAGGGATTGAGCGCATTGAGCGCCTGCTCCGCATTCCCGAGGGCGAAAGTCTCTACGAGGCGCAGCATTTTGAAAAGACGCACTACGTCGAGAATGCCCTCAAGGCGAATTTCGTGTTCCAGCGCGATAAAGACTATATGGTCACGGCGGATCAAGAGGTGATTATTGTTGATGAGTTCACTGGGCGGGCCATGCCGGGGCGGCGTTGGTCCGACGGGCTGCATCAGGCGGTTGAGGCGAAAGAGGGCGTGCCCATTCGCAATGAGAATGTCACCCTGGCGACGATTACTTTTCAGAACTACTTTCGCATGTACAGTAAGCTCGCTGGTATGACCGGCACGGCTTATACCGAGCGCGAAGAGTTCGGCAAGATTTACAACCTGGATGTGGTGATTATTCCGACGAATAAAGCCTCGGTGCGCGAAGATCTGCCCGACCAGATCTACCGTGGTGAAGCGGCGAAGTTCAAGGCGGTGGTGCGCGAGATTGAGGAATTGTGTCGCGCCGGACGCCCGGTGCTGATTGGAACCACGTCCGTTGAGACCTCCGAGAAGGTTAGTAAGTTGTTGGAACTTGTGGGCGTGCAGCATAGTGTGTTGAACGCCAAATTCCACGAGCGGGAAGCCTCGATTGTGGCCCAAGCCGGACGCAAAGGGGCGGTGACGGTCGCCACCAACATGGCAGGGCGCGGTACCGACATTTTGCTCGGCGGCAACCCCGATGGTCTAGTTGACGACTTGCTCGCCGCCCAAGGCATTCGCTTTGAGGCAGCCACGGCGGACGAACTCGCCGCCGCACGGGTGGAGGCGAAGCGGCTCACGGAGCTTGAAGGTGCCGAGGTACGCAAGGCCGGCGGCTTGCACATTGTCGGTACCGAACGCCACGAGGCCCGCCGCATTGACAACCAGTTGCGCGGGCGTGCTGGTCGCCAAGGCGATCCCGGCTCCTCACGCTTTTTTCTCTCGCTTGAGGATGAACTGATGCGCCGCTTTGGCCCGGTCGAGCGCATCAAGGGGATTATGAACCGCTTTATGGAAGAGGATCTGCCGCTTGAGGCTGGGATTCTCGACCGTACTATCGAGGGCGCGCAGACCCGCGTTGAGGGCTATAATTTCGATCTACGCAAGCACACCGTCGAGTTTGACGATGTGATGAATAAGCAGCGTCAAATCATTTACCAAGACCGCCGCGAAATCCTTGATGGCAAAGATGTTAGCGAACAGATCTTGGAGATGATCGGTGATGAGATCGCCTCGCTGGTTGACGGGCATCTTCCTGCGGAAAACCGGGACGACTGGGATGTGGACGAACTGCTGCGCGAGTACCATCTGATCAATCCTGCCTCGGTGGTGAATGGCGCTACGTTGGCGCAACAGAGCCGCGATGAGATCGAGGATTGGCTGTTGGAGGCGGTTGATCAGGTTTATGAGGAGCGCGA
>CAIRDL010000009.1 GCA_903877345.1 uncultured Oscillochloris sp.
CCGATGTGCCGGTCGCGCTCGACCCCACCGCCCTGCTAGCCCTGACCCTCGACACCGCAGCGTATGGTCGGGCGCTCACGCGGCAAGTATTCGCTGAAGGAAGCCCGCTTCGTGACGCTTGGCAACGCGCCCGCGCCCTGGCCGATGGCGCGAAGCTGCCCCTGCGCCTACGCCTGCGCCTCGCCGCTGCCGCCAGCAACCTCCACGCTTTGCGCTGGGAAACCCTGCGCGACCCACTGACCGATGGCCCCCTCGCCTGCGATGCGCGCCTGCGCCTTGTGCGTTCGCTCGACAGCCCCGATACGCGCCCACTCACCCTGGGGCCAAAGCCTGACCTCCGCGCCCTGCTTGTCGTCGCCAACCCCCGCGATCTCAGCACCTACGGCTTGGCCGAGCTTGATGTGGATGGTGAGGTCGGTCGCGTGCGGAAGGCACTAGGGGCCATGCCCCTGACCATCATCGGCGACCACGAAGAGGCCGTGAGCCGCCAAGCCACGCTGGGCGCGGTGCAGGCCGCCTTGCGCGAAGGGCCGAGCATCCTCTGCCTTGTCTGCCACGGCAAGCACGAAGATACTGACACGGTACTCTGGCTGGAGAATGCGGCAGGTACCACCGCGCACGTACTCGGCAGCACGTTCAGCCAGATGCTCACCCAACTCGACCGCCAGCCCCTGCTCGTTGTGCTCATCGCCTGCGAGGGCGGCGGGAGCAGTCACCACGACGGCCCCCTCGCTGCCTTTGGCCCACGTCTCGCCCAGGCAGGACTTGGCGCAGTGGTGGCCATGCAAGCGAAGCTCTCGCTCGTGGCGGCCCGTACGTTCCTGCCGGTGCTCTTCCAAGAACTGGTCGCCGACGGGGCGCTCGACCGCGCCGTCGCAGTGGCCCGGGCCGCGCTGCGCGAGGGCAATGAGTGGTGGGTACCCACCCTCTGGCTACGGCTGCGCGAGGGGCGCTTGTGGGCGGATGTCACCGAGCCGCCACCGCCAGCCCCCGCCGGGATCCACATCGGCGGCAATGTCGGCACCGTGCAGGTCGTCAACGTCAGCGGCGGCACCGTGGGTACCATCGTCGGTAGCCAGCACACCTCCGGGACACCACTAATCCCAACCGCCAGTGCCAGCGGGCAGGCCGAGGCCATCGCTTCCCAACAGAAACGACTGGAACAGTATCGGGCGACCCTAGCTCACTACCTCGATCAACTCGCAATCACCGGCGCAGCCAACGCCCGCCCCGAGGTCACGGCGGGCATCCGCGAAGCGCGGGCAGGCATTGTGAAGGCCAAGGCCGCGTTGGCCGCGTTGGGGGTACCAGCCCAAGCGATGCCGGACGACACGCCATGAGCGAGCCCACGACTATTGAGCATGCCATCGCCGCCGCCCGCCCCGCCGAACAGCGCCCCCTCGCCGCTGAGCTTGCCACCCTCGCACTGTGGCGAGGCTGTCCGTCCAACAGGGACACGCCGCTCCTAAAGACCCCTGCCACGCCGTGGCAGCTACACCTCCGCACAGAACGCTTCGGCATCCATCACCAGCCCGCCCGCGTCATCGCTGGCCCAAAGCACCGCCCCAAGCCGACTGGTGCGCCCGCTGACCGTCAAGGCATGCGGTAGACAGAGGGGACTCCGCGCCTGATAGCTGAACCGCGTGAGGGGTTGACCCTGTTGCACGTACAAGTCGAGCAGGAGGGTCGCGATCAGCGGCCCGTGGATGACAAGGTTGGGGTAGCCCTCCACCTCGCGACAATAGTCCGCATCGTAGTGGATGCGATGCCCATTGAACGTCAAAGCCGAGTAACGAAAGAGCGTGGTGCTCCCAAGACTGTAGCGCCGTTGGTAGTCGGCGTCCGTCGGCGCAGATTTCACCCTGCCAGACTGACCCTCACGCCCC
>CAIRDL010000010.1 GCA_903877345.1 uncultured Oscillochloris sp.
GTCGCCGCCCTCGAATGGGGCCAAGACGGCATCAGGCTCAACTCACTGCATCCCAACGCCGTCTTCGACACCGGCCTCTGGACCGAAGAGGTACTACAAGCTCGCGCCAAACACTACGGCCTCACCGTCGAGCAATACAAGGCCAACAACGTCCTCCGCATCGAAGTCACCAGCCACGATGTCGCCGAACTAGCCGTCGAAATGTGCGGCCCGCTCTTCGCCAAGACCACCGCCGCCCAAGTGCCCATTGACGGCGGCAACGAGCGCGTGATCTAGACACGGGAGATTCGCATCAGGAAGCCCCAGAACGGCTCCCCTCTCCCTGCGGGAGAGGGGCTGGGCCACCTGAAACCTGAAACCTGAAACCTGAAACCTGAAACCTGAAACCTGAAACCTGAAACCTGAAATCTACAATCCAAAACCCAAACCCTAAAACCGAACAGACCACCGCCGCCACCGACGCCCTCCTCGCCGTCATCGCCCTCACCTACGCAGGCCGTCTCGTGGGGCGACAAGAGTGGCGTGCCCGTGTGTGGGTCGGCATGTTCAGCGCCCTTGGGTTTGCCAGCGCCCTCGGGGCGGTTGTTCACGGGCTGCCCATCAGCCAACGGCTTCACAACGCCCTCTGGAAGCTCCTCTACCTCAGCTTGGGGGTAGTGGTCGCCCTCTTCGTCACCACCGCCACCGCCGACGGGTGGGGCGAACGCGCCGGACGCCGCACCCTCCCGCTTATGCTGCTCACCGCCCTGGGCTTCTACGGGGCCAGTCAGCGCCTCGCCCGTGGCTTCCTCGTCTTCATCGTCTACGAAGCGGTCGCCCTGCTCTACGCCCTTGCCGTCTACACCCAATTAGCCCGTGGCGGTCGTCTCGCCGGGGCGCACCTCATCGCCGCCGGGATTCTCCTCTCCATCATTGCCGCCGCCGTGCAAGCCACCGACATGCAGGCCGACATCCTTGGCCTACCTTTCGACCACAACGGCCTCTTCCATCTGGTACAAATAGCGGGCCTGCCCGTCTTAGCTGCCGGGATCGAAACCAGTCTCAACCCCTAGCGACGGAGCGCCCTATGCTGAAGCGGCTTGCCTGCGCCACCGTCTGTGTGCTGCTTGGGGTGCTCTTCCTCGCTACCTGCGGTGCGCCGTCGTATCTTACCCACTTCAAAGCCACCGCTGACGGCCTCACCATCGCCCTTGAGGTCACTGCCAGTCCCAAAATCAACACGAGCGAACAGTTTTTTGTCACCCTTACCGATGCCCAGGGGCAACCTGTTGAGGGGGCTGACGTGTACCTTGACCTGACGATGCCTGCGATGCCAATGGGCACCAACCGCCCCATTGCCGAGGCGCAAGGCCAAGGCCGCTACCTCGCCAGTTCGGCCTACACGATGACCGGCGAGTGGAGCATCACCGTCATCGCCGAGGTTGCCAAAGTTGAGCATCGTGCGTTGTTTAAGCTGACCGTAAGCGAGTAGCCACGGATGTGTGATGCGTGATGCCGTACTTGCCCTGGCCCCTGAAACCCGAACCCTGGCCCCTGAACCCTGAAACCTGAAACCTGGCACGTATGCGCCCCAGCAGAACCGCCCATCCCCGCATCGGATTGCTCAGCGCCATCCTCATTCTGCTGCTGCTTACCGGCGCGACCGCGCCCCAACCCGTCGCCATGCTCCCCGCCGCACTCCCCAGCAACGGCCCCGTCGGCCCGCCCAGCTTCGGCCTCAACAGCCACCTCGCCACCCGTTACCCCGACCCCTCAACGATGGACGTACCGGCCACGCTCGTGCAAGAACTTGGCGTCACTTGGGTGCGCGAAGACCTTCACTGGCACCGGATCCAACCGCGCCCCGAAGTCTGGGACTGGACGTTCAGCGACGCAGCGCTGCGTGCCTTGCTCAGTCGCGGCATCAACGTCCTTGGCGTGCTCGGCCCTTCGGTCGGTTGGGCGACACCCTTTAGCGCCGACACGCCGAACGATGTTTCTTACTACGCACCCGACCCCGACGCCTTCGTCGCCTACGTGCGCGGCGTCGTCACCCGCTACCGCCGCTATATTCACACCTGGGAAATCTGGAACGAGCCGGACAACGCGCTCTTCTGGCGTCCCGCCCCCGACGTTGCCGCCTACACCACGCTGCTCATGCGTGTCGCCGTCGTGATTCGCAGCATAGACCCCGAGGCGCACATCCTAATCGGCGGGCTGAACCCTTACGACGCCACTTTCCTACGCGGCGTGGCCGAGTCTGGCGGTTGGGACAGCTTTGACATCCTGGCGATCCACCCGTATGTGAATCCCTACAGCCCCGAGGACGGCAACTTGGCCGCTGCAACCGCTGGGGTGCGGGCGCTGGCCTACCAGTACGGGGCCAAGCCGATCTGGGCCACCGAAGTAGGCTGGGCCAGTGGCCCGTGTGACCGCGACGCCATTGGACGGGCGAACGAAGAGGCCCAGGCAAGCTATGTTGTGCGCTCGCTGCTGCTGCTCTGGGAGGCGGGCGTCGAGCGGGTTTTCTGGTACAGCTTCAAGGATGATCCGGGCAACCCCTACGGGCTGGTGCGCGAGGGTACTGGTCGCACTGATTACAGTCGGCGCAAGCCCGCCTTCGCCGCACTCCGCACGCTCAACCAGCAACTCAGCGGGGCCACCTACCTTACGCGGCGTGATCTGTTTGAGCAGCAAGTCGTGACCGCCTTCGAGAGCGTGCGCGGTTGGCGGCGGGTGAGCCAACCCAACGGCTCGCTCCGTCTTAGTCCGAACGCCCACACCGGCCAAGGTGCCGCCGAATTGAGCTACAGCTTCACCACCCGCACGAACGACTACGTCGCCTTTGAACGTGAGCAACCCATCCCTTTACCGGGTCAACCCTACGCCATCGGTGCCTGGGTTTACGGTGATGGCAGCACTAACAACCTAAAGGTCTGGCTGCGCGACGCGGAAGGCGAACTGCTCCAGTTTGTTTTGGGGCCAGTGGGCGTACCGGGGTGGCACTTCCTGCACACGCCCCTCGGCGGCACGGTTGAACCGGGGAACGTGCTTGTGCCAGGCGGCAACCAGCGCCTCGATTTCCCCATCAGCCTCCAAGCCATTGTCCTTGACGACCAAGTAGACAGCTTCGTTGGCTCGGGGACGATCTGGCTTGACGATTTGAGCGTCATCAGCGGCCACGAGGTCTACGACATGCGGCTTGAGCAGAACGGAGCCGCCCTCGACATCCTCTGGTCGCCGCCCGGTGCGCGGGTCAACCTTGCCACCAGTGCTACCGAGGCCCGGCGTATTGAGCGCGACGGCACCACGAGCGTCATCACCGCCACCAACGGGCGGCTGAAAGTGAACCTAGGGCCAGCCCCGCTCTACTTGTGGCACCAACGGTAACCGTTCGCCGTGGGGCTGAAGCCCTCGGCTACGGGTACGAAGCCTGCTTCAGCAGGCTCGATCTGCCCGCGAGGGGACAAGGGGGAGGGGGCAGCAGGCGTGAACTGTAAAGCTCCTACGAACCTCGTCTAAGGCATGTTTCAGATTGCAGATTTGCCACAGTAGGATGCGGTGCATTTGCCCAAACGGTCAAGCTGGATTGAAACATGCCTAAAACCTGGTTCTATTCCAAAATAAAGATCTGCGGGCCGCTCCCGTCCTGGAACAGCAGCACCACCGCCTCACAGGTCGGGTCGTAGGCGTTCAGCACCTCATCAAGATTCAGGGGCCACTCGTCCGACTCAGAGTCAGCCGGGTAGTAGATAATCGGGGCCTGACCGCGTGCGGTACGCAAATCCATCCCGCGCAGATCCATCTCGATCAAACCTGCCCCGTCACGTCGGTAGGAGAGACGGGCGAACTCGATCAACTGCTCGCTGATCACGGCCAAGTAGGTCGCGGCAATCTCGGCGGGGTCAGCGCCAGAGGTGGCAAGGAGCCGACGCAGGTGCTGTAACGCCTGCTGTTGCGGTGTAGCCATGACGAGTTCTCCAAACGGGCTTCTGTCGCCCCTATGATACCGCCGCGCCGTCCGGCGTCAACCTGAGCCGCCCATCACGTTCCTATCAGACATGCACAAGCCCGCGAGGAAGGGCCATTCATTTGTCTTTGAATCAGTCCATGCTACACTTTGCCTATAGCTGTTCTACACCACCACCAAGGAGGTTTGTATGCTCCGCAGCTTTTTAGCCCGTAAGGGTGCCGCCGTCGCCGCAGCGCTGTTGCTCGGCGTGACGGCCCTCGGCGGAATGCCGGTAGGTGCCGCGCCTTTTGACGGCAACCGCACCAACTTCGCCGATGAGCGTTTCGCTACCGTCTGGAGCCGCACTGATCACGATGCGGTACGCACTGGTCGCACATGGTACTGGGGGCCCAACGCTTGGTTCGACTACGCCGAATTCTATCGCCAAGGCGAAAACGGCCTCCGCACCGTCCAGTATTTCGACAAGGCCCGCATGGAACTCAACAATCCCGCCGACCGCTCAGGCACGAACCGTGGCGTCACCAATGGCCTGTTGGTGAAAGAATTGGTGAGCGGGCGCGTGCAACTGGGCAACGATCCTTATGACACTGACCAGCGTCCGGCTGCCGATGTGCCGGTGGCAGGCAACCCCCGGGGCGACAATCCCAACGGGCCGGGCTACAGTTCGTTCGCGGGTGTTGCGACGCTCGACAACGGCTACCGCGACCCGCAGCGCCTCGGTCAGCGTGTCGGGGCGACGATTGACCAAGGCGGCAACCTCGGTGCCCGTACCGAATTGGCTTTGCCCGAGACCGAAATCGTCCAGTACAACAGCGTGACCGGCCACAACATTCCTCGGGTCTTCTGGGATTTCTTGGGCCAACAGGGGCCAATCTTCGATGGGCGCGTCACCCGTGGCCCCGTGGTGGACTGGCTCTTCGCGATGGGTCTGCCGATTACCGACGCTTACTGGACACGCGCCCGCATCGGTGGGAACGAGCAAGACGTGTTGGTGCAACTCTTTGAGCGGCGCGTGCTGACCTATGTGCCGAGCAATCCCGCCGGTTTCAAGGTCGAGATGGGGAACGTCGGCCAACACTATTTCCAGTGGCGCTATGCCCACTTGGGGACGCCCTGGGCCGCGCCTGATCCGCAAATGCCCCTGCTCTTCGCCTCGAACGTTGACACTGGCAGCCACTGGGAAATCTACCGCTACGGCGGCGGCGGCGGATCTAGCCGGATCACCTTTAACAATCAGGAGAGCGTGGCCTTCTCGTGGCGGCGCAGTTGGGAGCCTTCGCAACAGGCTTTGCTGATCGACTCGCGGCGCAGCAACGCCCAATTCCGCCAGATTTACGAATTCGGGCCAGGGACGGTGTACGGCAGTGACAAAGCGGCGAACGCCCAAATCCGGCGGCTCAGCTATACCGACGGCACGCAAGCCCCGCCCAACGGCCCCAACCCCGGCTACTTGCCGAACAACACCGCCAGCGAGTACAACGCCAGCTACTCGCCTGACGGCACCAAGATCATCTTCGTTTCGGATCGTACCGGCAAGCCAGAATTGTACATTGCCACGAGCAGCTTTAACGGCCCGACGCAACTCACTGGCGGCAATTGCGTGAATGAGTCGCCCACTTGGTCGCCTGAAGGTCGTCGGATCTACTGGGCCAGCACCTGCGACGGCGATTACGACCTCTATCGGGCCGACGTGGCGTACGACTTCGATGCCCAATACGGCGTGAACGCCCGGCTCGTGAATGTGACCAATTTGACGAACAACACCACCGACGACCGCTTCCCCCGCGTGAGCCCAGATGGTCACACGCTTGCCTACACAAGCTACGGCGCTGGCAATGCGGATGTCGCGCTCATCTCGACCGAAGGTACCTTGCTCCGCACGCTCTATACCTCCGCCAACAATGACGAGTCGCCCACCTGGTCGGTTGACGGGAAGAGCATCGCCTTCGCCAGCGACCGCGACGGGGATTACGAAATCTACACCATCGGGGTCAACGGCTCCAACCTAGAGCAAATCACGAACAACGTGGCCCAGGATCGCTGGCCGGTCTGGGCGCAATAACCCTTCATTCGGCAACCACCGCCCATCAACCGCCGCCCGCTGACGCAAGTCAAACGGGCGGCGGTTGGCGTGTGGCGACTCAGCGATCTGACGCAAAGGCGCAAAGGCGCAAAGCCGCAAGGGGCATGGTTCAAACCAGTTTGACCGTTTGCGCGGCTCGTATAGCAATCCTGTTGGGGTTGTTGCGTGGAGTCGAGGCTTTAGCCGGATAGGGCCGCCTAAAGGCTCGACTCCTTTTCATAACCTGTGTAGGATTGCTATAGTAGTGCTGCCGAACCTACCAGTGTGGCCTTGGTGTGCTTTGTGCCTTTGTGGTGCGAGCATCAAGTGCTGGCTCATTGTAGGCATAGGCCAGCGCTAGACCAGGACTTGGTTGTGGAAAATTAACGCAAGGTTGCACTGTAACTTTCGGGAACCGTATAATGATTCAGGGCGACCGTATAATGATTCAGGGCGACCCGTATAATGATTCAGGGCGACCGTATAATGATTCCAGCCGACCGTATAATGATTCCAGCCGACCGTATAATGATTCCAGCCGACCGTATAATGATTCCAGCCGACCGTATAATGATTCAGGGCGACCGTATAATGATTCAGGGCGACCGTATAATGATTCAGGGCGACCGTATAATGATTCCGCGCCCCCGGTGCCAATACTTGCTGGCCCGGTGGCTAAACCCGCAGGCAGCCCAAGCATAGCCAGGGGCTTCGCGAGGCCGTTGATGCAGCGCCGAAGGGTGTCACCTGGGAGCGCGGGCGTTTCCAGTGTCGGCGTAAGCTCCGCAGGCGCGACTTCAGTCGCCAGAAGGAGGCCGTGAAATGGTTCCAGCAGGCCAGGACTCGTGAAGGTGTGATACCAATTCCCGTTGAGCAGGCCGTATGAGCGTTGTTGCCAGCGTGCATTGGAATGCCATACCTGGCAATCTACAATCTGCAATGGTACGCGGCTGCAACCATTCCTCCGCAAGCGACCCACCGATCCTTTCTTCTATCCTTCCCCCATTGCGCCTGCCCGTCTACGCTGTATACTAGGGCCAGATTCCTCCGTCCGTCCTCATTGTGTTGCCGCCAAGCACGGTGGCCATTCGCGAAAGAAGTACCCGTAGCCGTATGGCACCATCACCTTTGTTGTCACCGGCTCGCTGCTCGACCCGAACACCTGGAGCAACACGTCCTCGGCGACCACGCCGACGGGGGTGGTTGACACGAGCACAACGAACAATAGCATTACCGTCGGCAACTTCCAGACCTTTGTGCCGCTGATCGTGAAGTAGACACACTGACCGTTTAGACGAAGCGGGCCAGGGGAAGGACATCCTCTCTGGCCCGTTTTGGTGTGGGTGTAGCGATGCACAGTCTTGCGGTAGCGGTTCGCCCGCACAGTCACGCGCCGGGAGGCTAAAACGGCTACGAAGCCCGCTTTTGCGGGCGCATTGAGCCTGCTTCAGCAGGCTTGGTACACGGAGCCGAGGGCTTCAGCCCCACGGCGAGCGACTTTGCATCAGCCCTGGCCCTGAGTGGGACGCCTATCCATCCAGCCTCTACCCCTGGTACAATCAATCCATGAGCGCACCTCTTTGACGTTAAGTACCAAGAGCGTACGCCCACGGGCAGGCCAGCGCAAGTTGGCTTACCCGTACGCACAATTGTACAATGCCCAAAACGAGGCGTGGTTCGGCTCACCATCAATGAAAGGGGTACCGCATGAAATTCGCCGTGAATCTGCCGATCTTAGGAGAGGGGTACAGCGATCCCAAACAGCTCGTCGATCTTGCTCGGGATGCGGAGCAGGCTGGCTGGGATGCGGTGTATGTCTGGGACTCACTGCTTTTTGATATTGGGATGCATCCCCCAATTGCGGATCCGTGGATTGTCCTTGCTGCCATCGCCACAGCGACATCACGGGTACAGATTGGCCCAATGATCGCACAGCTTGCGCGGCGTCGGCCCGCGAAAGTGGCCCGCGAACTGGTCACGCTCGATCATCTCTCTTCCGGGCGCGTGATGTGCGGCGTCGGCCTCGGATTCTCCGGCGAGGCTGAGTTTGCCCAGTTTGGCGAGGACCCTGCACCGAAGGTACGAGCAGCGAAGCTGGACGAGGCACTCGCGATCATTACTGGCCTGCTGACCGGCGAACCCTTCGGGTTTAAGGGTACATACCACCAAGTCGCGGAGGGAACCGTGTTTCTCCCGCGACCGGTGCAACCGACGATTCCGATCATTGTTGGTGGCTACTGGCCGAATAAAGGCCCCTTCCGGCGTGCCGCCCGTTGGGACGGGACAAGCCCTGCCGAGGTCGAGCGAGACGAGAATGGCGTGTTCGTCGGGATCCATCCCACTTCTCCAGCGACGGTCAAGACGATTAGTGATTTTATTGCCGAGCGGCGAACCCGTACCGACCCCTTTGCGATGATTGTTAGCCGTGTGTTGCCTGATGATCCCAGCGAGGCGGCGGATCTGATTGCAGCCTACGCTGCGGCTGGGACAACCAGCATTATGCGCGATATCATGCCCTGGGCTGAGCCAATTGATGCAGCACGGGCGATGATCCGGCGCGGGCCGCCGCGCTCGTCGGCAGTGTGAGGACGACCATACGCGAGGACATCCAGCGTGTACAATAGCGCGGCGAAGTCGTACTATTGTACACGCCGCAATTTTCGTGGGCTCGGCTTCACCGCAGAGAGAGATGCGTATGGGCGAACAGGATCAGATGGCGCTCCAGGCGGAGATTCGCCGCCTCAATGCACGCATCAGCGAGCTTGAAGCAACCATTGCTACAGGTGCGGCAACGGGACATGGTGAGACGGAATCGCGCCTCGCTAGTATCCTCGCGTCGCTTGAAGACATTGTTTGGTCGCAGAATCCAACTACCTTCGATGTGTTCTTTATCAACCCAGCAGTCGAGCATGTCTTTGGGTACCCGCCCGAGGCGTTCCTCCAGGATCCGACGCTCTGGTTCGAGTCGATCCATCCCGATGACCGGGAGCGGGTCGAGAGCTTCCTGCCACAGATTGTGGGGCAGGGGGCGGCTGAGATTGAGTATCGCGTGATCGACTCGCAGGGACATGTACACTGGCTCCATGATCGTGGGTTGCTGGCCCGCAATGCGGAGGGCATCCCGCTCCGCATTGATGGCATTGCCACCGATATCACCGCACGCAAACAGGCCCAGGAAGAGCAGATCCTTCGCCTCCAACAAGAAGAGACGATTCGCATCCAGGAGGCGTTGCTGCGCGAGCTGTCGGCTCCGATCCTGCCCATTGATCGGGACACGCTGGTGATGCCGCTGATTGGCATGATTGACGAGCGCCGAGCGCAACACATCCTTGAAGTTCTCTTGACCCGTATTGCAACAGAACAGGCCGAGCTAGTCATCATTGACATTACTGGCATCCCGATGGTTGATACGTATGTAGCGAATGGGCTGATGCATGCCGCACAAGCTGCTGGCCTGATCGGGGTGCAGGTGGTGTTTACCGGCATTCGTCCAGAAGTGGCGCAGATGCTGGTGACGCTTGGGGTAGATTTTAGCCGCATTGTGACTTTGAGTACGTTAGAGCGCGGGATCGCCTATGCGCGACAACAGGTTGCCCGTAATCATGCCGCGCAGCCACGAGCGACATAGACTTTTGGTACGAAGTGGTAGCGGTGGCTGTAAGCATCCGTGAGCGTCGGATGACGGCGGCTTTGACCGTCTGGCTGGTCATCGCCCTGCATCTGTTTCCCACCGTCTCGGTCAGCGGGGTCTTCCGCAAGCTGGCGTGCGGTCTGCGCCTGTTCTGGCCCGACGCCGATGTACCCGCTAGCGCCCTGGCCTACCGACGCCAGCAACTGGGCGCACGTCCGATGGTCGCGCTCTTCCACCAGATTTGTCATCCCATCGCCACGCCGCAGACCCAGATGTGCTGCTTCGCCCCTCGCACGTTGCCGTTAATTGGGGCCAAATTTAGGTAATATAGCAATCCTATTGGAGTTGTTGCGTGGAGTCAAGGCTTCAGCCGGATAGGGCCGCCTAAAGGCTCGACTCCTTTTCATAACCTGTGTAGGATTGCTATACGATGCGTGGATGCGGCGTGCAACCGCACCCTCGCATTTTTAATGAGTAAACGCACCTTATTCTACTGCGAAAAAATCTACCATCTAAAATCCGCAACCGTGGCTTCCAGCACCGCCAAGGTTGCCTCGGCGACCTTGCGGTAGGAGAAGCGCGCCGCTTGGGCGAACCCCTGGGCGCGTAACTTCGCCCGCAGGTCGGCGTCACCAAGGAGCCGGGCGAGGGCCGCAGTCCAGCCTACTACGTCGTCGGGGGCCACGCGCAATGCCGCCGGGCCGACCACTTCGGGCAAACTGCTGGCGTCGCTCACCACGACAGGCGCACCGCAGGCCATCGCCTCGAGTGGGGGCAGCCCGAAGCCCTCGTAGCGCGAGGGGAAGGCAAAAATGGTGCAGGCCCGGTAGAGCAACGGCCCATCAGCCAATGGAACATCAATGCGGCGCACCGTCGCGCCAAGCTCAAGGTCGGCGATCAGAGCGTCGAGGTCGGGAAAGAGCGCCGGGTCGCCGCCAAGTGCCCGCCCCGCCAGCGCCAGGGTGACTGGCCCGCTGCGTGAGCGGAGCAGCGCGAAGG
This sequence comes from uncultured Oscillochloris sp., assembly GCA_903877345.1. Classification (GTDB taxonomy): domain Bacteria; phylum Chloroflexota; class Chloroflexia; order Chloroflexales; family Chloroflexaceae; genus CAIWXH01. The sequence goes on from CAIRDL010000010.1 coordinate 10,645, forward strand.
CGCGGAGCAGCGTCGTCACGTTTTTGCGGGCGTCGAGACCGCCCACGTAATAGATGAAAGGTTCGTGCAAGGCGTAGCGGCGGGCCACCTCGGCGCGGGCGGCGGCGTGATCGCCGGGGCTGTACTGCTCGCCCGCCGCCAAGAGCACTGGCGTTACCCGTTCGCGGGGCAACCGTAGGTGCGCCACGATGTCGTCACGGCTGCGCGCCGAAAAAGTGAGGATGTGGGCGCTTTGGTGAACGGCCCGCGCCACTAAGCGTAAGTAGGCGCGCACATGCATCCGCCCACGGTATGCCGGTAGCACCAATGGGATGATGTCGCCCACCGTCGTGACGACGGGCACCCGCGAGCGCAAGGGCGGGGCAAAATAGGGCACGAACAGCACCGTCGGGCCGTTGGCCTTGGCGAGCTGTTGCGCCACGCGGGGCAACGTCACTTGCTCAAACCAGAGTTTCGTTAGGTTAGGGCTGAAGCGGTCGGCAGGGGTGCGTGCCCGCAACGCCAGTACCCCCGGCGGCAGCGGTAAGCCCAAAGGGTGCGCTGCAGGCGTGACGAGGACGTAGCGGTGTTGGGGCGCGACCTGCGGCAACCAGCGCAGCAACCCGTGGAGATACTGCCCACTCCCGACATTCGGCTCAGCCCAAAAACTCCCGTTAATCACCACCTGCACAAGCACGCTCCATCAGCCCATGAGTAGGGCGGGGTAGACTGACCAGACGATGCCAGCTTGGCCGACGATGTAGCTGGCCCAGACGACATCGCTCACGCCGGGCCAGTGGTGTTGGCGCAGGATTTGGTTGCCGAGGATGGCATCGGAGAGGCCAAAGAGGCAAGCCCCGGTTGCCAGACTGCCCAATTGCGGGGCGCGACTGGAGATGCCGCAGGCGACGCCCATCATGGTGGCAAGCAGCACCAAGTAGCCGAGGGCACCAAAGCGAAGGGATCGCGGCGCTTGTGGCGCGTCCACGGTAAACCACCAGGTGCCGCAAGCGATAAGGAACGCGGTCGCGACGCTGCCCAACATCGCGGGGCCAGCCTCGAGGGCGAGCGCATTATTTAACCCAAAAAAACCAGCGAGATAGGCGAGATGCGCCAAACCGAAAACGGTCATCCCGCCGAGGACGCGGTTCGGAACCTTGAGCATGGCAGCCATAATCAGATCGGCGATGAACGAGAGGCTCATGCCGAGGGCGACCCAACGGGCGTACGGGGCGGTGAGTTGGCTCGTTGCGCCGAGGCCGACGAACGACCAGGCGGCGAGCGCCAACAGGGCCGAGGTGCTGCGTTGGAGGGCGGGGTGCATGCGGCCAGTGCCTTGGGCGTTTGGGCGACCGAGGGCATAGGCGAGCAGGTTGACGGCGGCGGCGAGGAGGATCAGCCCGCCAGCAACGGGCAGCGTCAGAGGGTGCATAGGCCGCAAGAATACCACATCGCTGGACGCCCTGACGCGATCCGTCTGCACAACGTTTTGCCCCGGCGATGCCTAGCGCACAAGCTCGGTGCGACTAGGGGCGGGCGGTTCGGTGGGCGTGGCGAAGGCCGTCGGAGGAGCGATTGGCTCTAGGGTGGCGCTTGGTTCTGGGAGCGGGGTGCTGCTCGGCGTTGGGGGCATAAGGATGGTGGGTTCGAGCGACGGGCCCGGCGTCTCACTCGGCGCTGGCGGTGTAGGGATGGTGGGTTCGAGCGACGGGCCTGGTGTCTCGCTCGGTGTTGGGGGCATAAGGACAGTAGGTTCGAGCGGCGAACCTGGCGTCTCACTCGGCAGCGGTACAAGCTCCGACGGGGTATTGGTCGGCTCGGGCGTGAAGGTGGGCGGATAATAGATGGGGCGCGGCGTGAATGTTGGCGGCGCGAACGTCGGTGGGTTAGGGGTAAAGCTTGGCTGAGGCGAGGCGGTTGGCGTGCTGCTCTCTGTCGGCGTGGGGGTCGGGGTCGGCGTGGGCGTTGGGGTCGGGGTCGGCGACGGGGTGACGATAGTCGCGACGGGTGAAGGGAGAGGCTGTGGGCCGAAGCCACCTCCTTGGAACGACATGTCGTTGCCCCACAGCAAACCTACGCCAGCCACCGCGTAAATGGTCAGAATAAAGCCCAGGAGCACAAGCAGCAGGAGGTAAATCAGGCGGTCGCGCAGAGGCAACCCCGCCAGCCAACCCCGCAAGCCGCTTGCTGTCGCGAGGGCTGGCACAAGGCGTAACCCCGTCCCGGACAGCGACGTTGAAGGCAGCCCTGAGCCCGTGTATAATGGGCATCTAGCATGGTTCGGCGCAAGGCAATACGCACTCTGGTAGTCAGCTTGGACAAGCGGGATTTCTTGAGCCTGTCCGGCGGCGTAGCAGCGGTGCTCAGGGGTTGGCGAAGCGAAGCGAATCGCTTGGTTTTGCTTGAGCCCCAGGTAGGGGCAATGTCCTGTTGGTTCGACCATAGTGCGTGAGCGCTCCGGCAACGACGCAGTCGCCTGCTCATTATAGACCGCCGGGACGGGCGGCGTCAAAGAAGCGTAGGTCGCGTATGCGGGTTTTGATTGTTTCTGACATCCACTCGAATTTGGTGGCCCTCGAAGCCGTACTCTTGGCCGCCGAGAGTTTTGACCAGCTCTGGTGTCTTGGCGACACGATTGGGTACGGGCCGCGTCCCAACGAGTGCGTCGCCCTGATGCGCCAACACGCGGCGGTTGCCATCACGGGCAACCACGACCTCGCCTGTTTGGGCAAGATTGATCTACGCGATTTCAACCCTGATGCGCGCAAGGCCAATCTCTGGAATGGCACCCAACTGCTCCCGGTCAATTTTGCGTGGTTCGAGGATTTACCGCCCACCACGCCCGTTGATGCCCGTTTTACGCTGGCCCACGGCAGTCCCCGCGAACCTGTCTGGGAGTATTTACTCTCTACTGAACAGGCTTCGGCCAATTTCGACCTTTTTACCCAAGAGGTCTGCTTTATCGGCCACTCGCATGTGCAGTTGGGCTTTCGCCAGCGCTATGGCTATGATCGGGTCGAACGCTTTTTGCCTGATCTGAGCCGGACGCCGCCCCGGAGTCAAATTGTTGATCTAAGCGGACACTGCCGCTTCTTCATCAACCCCGGCAGCGTGGGGCAGCCCCGCGACCAAGATCCACGGGCTGCGTATGCCATCCTTGACACGGATGCCGGCACCATTACCTTCGAGCGCGTCGCCTATGAGGTGGCACGCACGCAGCGCCAAATGGTCGAGTGTGCTCTCCCTGCCCCGCTGATCCGCCGTCTCGAGTTCGGTATGTAGCCTGCCAAGCGCAACCCTATGCTTGAAGCCTTGTACCTCGCCCGTTTTGCCCATTCAGCCCAACTCGCGGTTGAAGCCGTCGCCCGCTTCCCCGGTGGGGTTACGCACGATGGACGCACCGCCATCCCTTTCCCGCTCTTCATAACCCAGGCCACCGGTGCCTACAAGTGGGATGTTGATGGGAATAAGCTCATTGACTATTGGTGCGGCCACGGGGCGTTGCTCCTCGGTCACGGCCATCCCACTGTCATTGCTGCCGTTCAGGCCCAACTGGAACGCGGCACGCACCTTGGCGGCGAGAGTCCCCTCGCCCTCCGTTGGGCTGAACTGATCCAGACGTTGGTGCCGGGGGCCGAGCGCGTGCGCTTCACGTCGTCGGGCACCGAGGCGACGATGCTGGCCCTGCGCCTCGCCCGAGCGTGTACTGGTCGCCCGAAGATCGTGCGCTTCCAGGGCCATTTCCACGGCTGGCACGATATGGCAACTCCCGGTGCCGATCCCGATGATCCGCACGCTGGCCTGCCCGCCGAACTGCTCGGCAACATCATCACGCTGCCGGCTGACCTTGACGTGGTGGCCGACACGCTGGCTCACACCAACGATGTTGCGGCGGTCATCCTCGAACCGACCGGCGCTGCGTACGGCACGGTGCCGCTCCCCGACAGCTTTCTGCAGAATCTGCGTGCGCTCACCAGTGACCGCGATGTGCTGCTAATTTGCGATGAGGTTGTTACTGGCTTTCGCGTTAGCCCTGGCGGGGCGGCGGCCCGAGCCGGTGTGGTCGCCGATTTGACCTGTCTCGCCAAGATTCTGGCGGGCGGCCTGCCTGGCGGGGCGGTGGTCGGGCGTGAAGTGCTGATGCGTCGCCTTGCGACTGGCGAGGACGCAGGCGATCCACGGGGGCGCATTCGCCACCAAGGCACCTATAACGCCAACCCGCTCTCGGCGGCTGCCGGGGTGGTTTGCCTCGAACTCGTCGCTGCCGGTGCCCCCGCCGTCGCCGCCGAGCGTGGGCGCGAGTTGCTGGCCGCCCTCAACCAAGTCTTCCTGAGCTACGCAACCCACGGCATGACCGCCTATGGCGAGGGTTCAATCGTCCATCTTTTCGCCGACCCTGCAGTTGACGTTGCCCCCGGGCAGGTTCCGGCGGGCCTGACGGTGAATGCGCTCAAGCGTGGGGGCAACCCACGGCTGCTGAATGCGCTGCGCCTCGCCATGCAGCTTAATGGCACTGATCTGATGCGCGGGCGTAGCGCCTTCGTCAGCGCCGCCCACACCAGCGCCGATGTTGCCGCGACTGCTGCTGCCCTCGCTGACGCTTTGGGGATGCTTCAGTTGGATTTTGGATTGCGGAAGATTTAAAACATCCCATCTGAATCCGTGATGCGTGATCCGTAATGCGCGGTCGGCTAGGGCGCGACACGGATCACGGATCACGGATCACGGATCACGCATCACGCATCACGCATCACGCATCACGCATCACGCATCACGCATCACGCATCACGCATCACGCATCACGCATCACGCATCACGCATCAC
>CAIRDL010000011.1 GCA_903877345.1 uncultured Oscillochloris sp.
CATGGTACGGCTGCTTGGTGCCCAGCTTATTCTGACGGGTATGCGGCCTGAAGCTGCCCAGAGCCTTGTCGCCCTCGGTATGGATCTGCGCGACCTCATTAGCCGCGCCACGCTCCAAGATGGGATTACGTTCGGGTTGAGGCAGAGCCGATAGCCGCACGAAAGTCTGCAAGCTAAACCCTCAATCTTTGTGGTATAATATAGGCCAAAGAAGCGCTCAGGTGCCCATGTGCGGTGCCTGGGCGCACTATATGTTGGCAGGGCACGCGCCGTGCCCCCAAGTGCGCCGCTCGGGCGCTGAGGTTTTATGCGTCGTAACGATCTGCGGAATATCGCCATCATCGCCCACGTTGACCACGGCAAGACGACTCTCGTGGATGCTATGCTCAAGCAGAGCCATATCTTCCGCGAAAATCAAGCCGTTGAAGTGCGCATGATGGACTCTAATGCGCTCGAGCGTGAGCGCGGGATCACCATTCTCTCGAAAACTACTGCCGTTATTTACAAGGACTGCAAGATCAACATTGTTGATACGCCCGGCCACGCCGATTTTGGCGGTGAGGTCGAGCGCGTCATGAATATGGTTGATGGCGTTTTGCTCCTCGTTGATGCGGTTGACGGCCCGATGCCCCAGACCAAGTTTGTACTGCGGAAAGCGTTGCAAGCTGGTCATCGGGCGATTGTGGTCGTGAATAAAGTTGATCGCCCCCAGGCCCGCGCTAATTGGGTCGTCAACGCTACTTTCGACCTCTTTGTAGATTTGGGTGCCTCTGATGAGCAAGCCGAATTTGGCACGATCTTCGCCAATGCGCTGCTCGGTCACGCGGGCCGTTCGCCTTTGAAAATGCACCCGTCGCTCGAACCGCTTTTCGAGGCGATTATTGACCGCATCCCCGCCCCCGATGTTGATGCGACTGCCCCTGCCCAGTTCCTTGTTACCACCAGTATTTACGACGACTACAAGGGCAAAATCGTCACCGGGCGGCTCTATCGCGGCACGATTAACAAGGGCCAACCCCTCGTTCGTATCGCCCGTGAGGGTACTCTGTCTCCGGCAAAGATTACCCAACTCTTCACCTACAATGGCCTCCACCGCCAGGAAGTCGAGAGCGCCAGCGCCGGTGATATTATCGCCATTGCAGGCATCGGCGACGCCAGTATCGGCGACACCATTGCCGATGCGACACAGCCCGAAGCGCTGCCGACGATTAGGGTCGAGGAACCGACCGTGCGGATGACCTTCGGCGTCAACACGAGTCCGCTCTCCGGTCGTGAGGGCACTTACGTCACGTCACGCAAGCTACGCGAGCGGCTGTATCAAGAGACGGAACGCGACGTGGCCCTGCGCGTCCAAGATACTGACAGCGCCGATATGTTTCTGGTCAGCGGGCGCGGCGAACTGCACCTCGGCATTCTCATCGAAAATATGCGGCGCGAAGGCTACGAGTTTCATGTCTCCAAGCCCGAGGTGATCTTCCACGAGGCTGCCGATGGCACCACGCTTGAACCGATGGAGTTGGTCGAGATTGAGGTTGGTAGCGACTACCAGGGCGTCGTGGTCGAGTTGTTGGGTCGCCGCCAAGGCGAGATGCGCGATATGCACGTTCGCGACGACGGCAGCGTTCATTATTCGTATCTGGTGCCTACGCGGGGTCTGCTCGGCTTCCGCCAACTCTTCCTGACGGCCACCCGTGGCACCGGCATCCTCAACAGCCTCTTCTATGGCTATGAGCCGGTCACTGGCGAGATCGAAACCCGTGAAAATGGCTCGCTCATCGCCTCGGAAAGCGGCTTCGCCAGCACCTACGGGATCAACCAGGTTCAGGATCGCGGCACCTTCTTCGTCACCCCCGGCCAGGAAATTTACGAAGGGATGGTGGTTGGTCAGCACATCCGCGATATTGATCTGGAAGTCAACGTTTGTAAAGAGAAGCACCTTACCAACATGCGCAACAACAAGGGTTCCGAGACCTTGCGCCTCGAGGTGGCGCGTACCCTCTCGCTTGATGATGCCATCGAGTACATCGGCGACGATGAATTGGTCGAGGTGACGCCCAAGGGCTGGCGCATCCGCAAGAAGCAACTCAGCGCCGACAACCGCCGACGCGAGAAGAAGCGCCGTGACCTGGCCCTCGCCTAGTCCATCCCGCCCAACGCTGGTCTTCCGAACAGGCGAAGTATTTACACCCTAAATACTTCGCTTCGTGGAATGTATTCTCATCTTCCTTTAATCTTACCTTCACCCCCGTCTTACCCCTTTGGCCCATACTTTGCTCTTGACGTCCCCAAACGGGAGGCTCTGACCTCCCCTGTTGATGCCCCGCGAGACCCCACATCAGCGCCTACGGCCTCGCTACGTCTTCGGCCCACGCCCGGTTCGCAGCACCGGGCCGTGGCCAGGAAAGGGGAAACTCATGACCAACCCGGCATATTCCAGCCCTGGTACGGCTGAGTCGATTATTTTGTATCTGAATGAGATTGGCGACGAGCCTCTGCTCACGTTCGACCAAGAGCAGGACTTGGCACGCCTGATGAACGATGGGAAAGAGGCGGGCCATCATATGGCGCATGACGAGCACCCGGTGCCACCGAGTGACCGGCGGCGCTTAGAGGAGCGGATGTCTTCGGGTGAGCGCGCACGGGCACAGTTGATTAACTCGAACTTGCGCCTCGTGGTGAGCATTGCCCGGCGCTATCAGGGCCACGGTCTGAGTCTGCTGGATCTGATTCAGGAAGGCAGCTTGGGCTTGATGCGGGCGGTTGATAAGTTTGACCCGACCCGTGGGTTTAAGTTCTCGACCTACGCGACCTATTGGATTCGCCAGAGTGTCGGGCGAGCAATTGCCGACCACGGGCGCACGGTGAGGCTGCCGGTGCATCTTGGGGAGCGCCTGTCGCGGCTGGCTCGGGTACGCCAACTGCTGACGCAGCGCCTCGACCGCGAACCCACCGCCGAGGAAGTTGCCGCTGAATTGGGCCTGACGCCCGACCAAGTGATCCGCGCTGAGCAGGCGGCCCTCACGCCCGCATCGCTCGACGAGGCCCACACTGATGACGGCACGGGCACGCTGGCCGAGATCATCGCCGATCCGCTCCAACTTTCCCCGCTTGAGGAGGTCAGTCACGACCTGTTGCGCGACGACCTGAGCGAGGCGATGTCGCACCTGACGCCCCGCGAGCGCAACATCCTCCAGCTTCGCTACGGGCTTAGTGGCGAGACAGCGCTTACGCTGGAGCAGATCGGCCAGCGTTTGAACCTCACCCGCGAGCGCGTGCGCCAACTGGAGAGCGAGGCGCTGAAGAAACTCCGCGACCCGCTGTTGGGGCGCCGCCTCCACGGCTATTTCGACGAAGGGTAGCCGTAAGCGCTTGACCGCAACGGTGCATGGAACAAGGGCGTAGCCAGGTGGCTGCGCCCTTGTTGTGTTTGGAATTACAGATTTGCCGCAATAGAATGCGGTAGCAATGTCGCGACGCACCATCAAATACCGACTTGTAGCAACCCTAAAAAGCCATGCGCGTTCCCGCTCGGTTTTGGCGAAGGTGTTACCGATTCCCGCGTACTTCGTTCCCCAGTAGTCCCAGCAACACGTTGTAGGGCGCTTTATTCTCAGGGTGCAGCTCAAAACGCGCCCGCTCGAAGTACTGTACCTGATACGCACGCCCGTCACTCAATTGCTCACTGATCAGCCCGGTGAGTGGCAAGCCGAAGAGGGCGAGGTTCTCGCTTTCGCTGAAACCCCGGCGCCCATCGAGATTTAAGCCATTCGCCCGCCAGGCCGTCAGGATGTTGCCACAGACATTCCGCCCAGTCTCGCTGAAGTAGCGGCAGCCGGGCTGTGCGGTCTCGCGGGGCACGGCTTGCCAATCGTACCCGCGCTGGGCCAAGCGGTCGGCACCCAGACGACCAAGCAGCACGTCGTAGGGCGCTTTATTTTCGGGGTGCAGCTCAAGCCGATTACGCTCAAACCACTGTGTCTGCACCGACTGGCCCTCGATCACCTCTGCCTGCTGAGCGGTGATCGGATAACCGAAGACCGGCAGTTCACCGTTTTGCTCCCAATAGCTGCGGATACGCCCAGCGATGCTGTTGCCGGTCTCGGGGAAAGGCCGCGCATCGCCAGTGGGAGCGGGCGTGGGGGTACCTGCTGAGCGTGACCAGTTGGGATCGCAATTATACGATCCATCAGTAAGCTTTATCACCCCTGAACCATCGGCACGCATCACATAGATATTGCTTCTGGTTATGTTGTTAGGATCATTTGAGCAGAAAGCCATGCGGGTGCCGTCTGGCGACCAAGTTAGCTGCGCCCCACTGAGGTTCTTGATCACGGTTGTAAGATTACTGCCATCTGCATGTACGATTGAGATCACAGAATAGCCATTGCGTCCTCGCCCGGAGAAGAAGGCGATCCGCGTGCCATCCGGCGACCAAGTTGGTGAGAATCCACCCTCTTCTGGACTCACGCGGATCGTATGTGACCCATCCACATTAGCCACGTAGACATCGTAGCAGAGCACACATGCAGAGCCGACAAAGACGATGCGCGTACCATCGGGCGACCACACCGGGGACATCGTCCCATCACCATCAGCCCAGCGCATCGGCGCGGCTGGGTCGTCAGGTTTTACCGTTTCGACGTTCCATGCCCGTGCATTTGATCCGTCAGCATTCATCATGAAAATAGATGAACTACCGTTCGCGCCGGATAGCGTAAAGGCAATGCGGGTGCCGTCGGGCGACCACGCAGGCTCAAAAGCGCCATCCAAGGCCGTCAGGCGGGTGACGCCCGAGCCGTCGGCATTCATCACATAGAGGTCGAATCCTTTCTGCGGGTCGTCTGTCTTGCTATTACGATCCGAGCTAAAGGCGATACGGGTGCCGTCGGGCGACCAGGCAGGGGTCATGTCGTTCGCCGGGTCGTTGGTCAGGCGGGTCATGCCTGAGCCATCGGGGTTCATCACATAGATCTCTTCGTTGCCATCGCGCTCAGAGACGAAGGCAATCCGTCCCTCGTCGCCCTGCGCCGCCGCCAACGGCGGGGCGGGAAGGGTCAACAGGGTGAGGGTGAGGGTGAGGGTGAGCAGCACAAAGACGATGGGTTTCATGGGTAACTCCTTCGCTGAATATGTGGACACAACACATTATGAGGACACCTTCACCATGTCGTGGCGCTCGATCTGCGTCACCATAAAGCCGTCGCGGTCATAGACGCGACCAGCCATGGTCAGGGTGCCGATAATCCGGTCGGTCTCGTCGAAGATTATATAACCACCGGGCTTGACGTACAACCCCGTGGGTTCGCCGCGCCGATTGGTCAGCATGCCCGTCTCACGCACGCTAGCCCCACGTAGCTGGACAAGCTTCCAGTGCATCGCCTGCTCCTTTCTCGTCGTCTGCGGGGTATGATAGGATAGGAGTGCGGCGGGTTCTAGCGGCGCAACCTCACAAGTATATCAGCGGATCGTGAGCCAGGAGCGCTAATCATGAGCGGGATGTCGCGGTATGGTCAGGCTCCACGGCTGACTGGGCTGGTGAGCGGTGTGCAGCCACAGGAGTACGTTATTGAGCGGGAGGCGTGTACGCTGGGACGGGGCGCGGACTGCGACGTGATCATTGGGGGCGGGCTGATTTCGCGGTTGCACGCGACGATCTCGCGCCAGGGGCCGCGCTATCTGATCACAGATGCGGGCAGCCGGAATGGCACTTTCGTCAATGGCTGCCGGATCAGCGCACCGCACCTGCTTGATGATGACGATCTGATCGGCCTTGGATCGCCAGAGGCGAAAGTGCGTTTTGTCGATCCTGACCCGACCGACTTGGCAGCGGCCCCCGATACCTCTGCACAGACAGCCGAGCGCCTGCACTACGACCCGCATGCAATGATCTTCATCCTGGATGGTAAGGCTCTGGATCTGACCCTGATGCAGACGAGGCTCCTGCTGCACTTGTACCGCAACGCTGGCGCGGTCTGCGACCGTGAGGACTGCGCCGAGGCGATTTGGGGGCGTGATTATGATCCGGGAATGGATGCGGGGGCGCTCGACCAAGCCCTCAATAGCCTGCGCCGTGCCCTTGGCCGTGTGGCCCCTGGGGCCAGTTTGATCCAGACGCGGCGCGGGTTGGGCTATGTGCTGCATCTCAATGGGATCTGAGGGCTGCTGTCCTCAAAACGCATAGGCTTGGTTGCGGCTGTCCGTTTCGGAGGAAGTTTCTTCCGGTGCCACTGGCCGCCGGGCCATCTGGTACTCAGCATGACAAGACGCCTCACCGCGTTCCTTCTGCGGTGTTGCGTCTTTACCGTCTGCCTGCCACCTTCACTGTCTGGAGTGGCGGCAACGGTTAAGCTGGAATACCCTTTAGGAGCCACTCAATGGCACAGACGATTTTAGTAGTGGATGATGATCACGCAATTGCGCGCCTAGTGCGGGCCTATCTGGAACAGGCGGGCTTTCGGGCCGTCTGCGCCCACGACGGGGCCACCGCACTCCGCACGCTACGCACCGAACGCCCCGATCTGTTGGTGCTGGATCTGATGTTGCCCGACCGCGACGGCCTTGAGATTGCCCGTGCGCTGCGCGCTGACCCTACCACCGCCGCATTGCCCATCATTATGCTTACGGCCCGCGTAGACGACACCGACCGCATCGTTGGCCTCGAACTGGGGGCCGACGATTACATCACCAAGCCCTTCAATCCCCGCGAGGTGGTCGCCCGCGTTCGCGCCGTTCTTCGCCGTACGAGCGGCCCGGTCACGCCGCCACAGCGGTTGCAGCACGGCGATTTGCTGCTTGACCTCGACGCCCATCGGGTTACGGTGGCTGGTAGCGAGCTTGAGTTGACGCCCACAGAATTTGACCTGTTGGCCCTGCTGATGCGAAATCCTGGGCACGCCTTTACCCGTACCGAACTGACCGAACAGGGGCTTGGCTACGCCTACGCGGGCCTTGAACGCACCGTAGACAGTCATATCAAGAACTTGCGGAAGAAGATCGAGCGCGATCCCAATGCGCCACCATTGCTTGAAACCGTCTACGGCGTTGGCTATCGCCTACGAACATTATGAACCGACTCTGGCTGCAACTAACCCTTGGCTTCGCCCTCGTGACCCTTGTTAGCACGCTGACCGTGGCCCTGTTGGCGAATGGGCAGGCCGATACAACCTTTCGCGGCTACTTGGTTCAGAGTCAGGTGCTGGAGAGTGGCGTGGTGGAACGCCTCGCTACCCTCTACGCCGACCAAGGTTCTTGGGCCGGTGCCGAGGCGCTGCTCACTATGCCGCGTGGCGCTGGCGGCATGGGGATGGGACACGGTCAAGGGATGGGGATGGGCGCACTGCGGAGCAGTCTGGCGTTGGCTGATGCCGATGGGCGCATTGTGGCTGACCCGACGGGGCTGGTCGCGCATCCAACCCTAAGTGCGAGCGAGCAAGCCGAGGCGCTGCCCATCCTTGTCGCGGGGCGCACGGTCGGCTATCTGTTGGTGCGTTCAACTGGCGGCACGACCCTGCCGGTGGCGGCGCAACATTTCCTCGACACGTTCAACGGCACCCTCTGGACGGCAGGGTTGCTGGCGGGGGTGCTGAGTTTGGGGCTGGG
>CAIRDL010000012.1 GCA_903877345.1 uncultured Oscillochloris sp.
CCCGCGTCCAGGCGCGGTGGCGCACATTGATTTCGAGGGTATTATCTTCAATCGTAATCACATGCGGCTCGCCCGGCCAAGAGTTGACGAGCGCTTCGAGCAGGGCGGTTTTGCCGCAGCCGGTTTCGCCAGCGATGATGAAGGAACAGCCCGCCCGCACCAACAGGCGCAACAGCTCGCCGACCTCGGGGGCGCAACTCTGGCGACCAAGCACATCGGCGAGGGTCCAAGCGCGGCGGCGGCCACGCCGGATGCAGATCAGCCCGGTGCCTTCGGGCGTACACGGGGGAATAGTTACGTGAACGCGGGTGCCGTGGGCGAGGGGCAGCGTGTCTTGGGGCCGCGTGCGGTCGAGGGGCACGTTGAGGCGTGCCGCGAGCAGCAGCGCCCGGTCGAGGGCTTGCTGTGGGTCGGTGAAGCGTTCGGGGGCCAGCGTAAAATCGGCACCTTCTTCCTGCACCATGATCAGGTCGCCAATGATTTTGACTTCCTGTACACGCTCGTCATCCAAATAGGGCTGCGCTGGCCCCCAACCGAGGGCGTCCTGAAACAAGCGCAACAGTGCCGTTTCGTCGGTGGGCAAAGCGCGCAAAGGGCCGTAGCCGCGCTCGACTTGGGTGCCGATTTCAGCGCGCAACGTCCGCAGCACCTCGGGGTCACGCACGGAGGCGGGGGCGACGGGGTCGAGCAGTTCGGCGGGCAGTTGGTCGCGCAGGGCTTCGCGCACCGCTTGGAGGGTGGTCGGGTCGTTCTGCGTGGTGGTGGTGGAAACCCCGATGATCGGGGCTGGGCCGAAGGCGGTGAGGCCACCGTCCTCGATGACGGAGAGTGGTCGCTGGGTCATGGGGGACTCCTGATTGTAGATTGTAGATTGTAGATTTGCCGCAGCTTGCGGTTAGTCGCTGGACGGTTCGTAGTAGGGGCTTGAGCTTGGTCGAGTCTTTAGAACGCGGCTGAAGCCGCAGACCAGGTTTCAGGTTTCAGGTTTCAGGTGCCGGGTTTCAGGTCAAGCACACCGGAACGGTCTGTGTAGCTTGAAACTCTGACACCTGACACCTGACACCTGACACCTGACACCTGGCACCGCGCCCTACGCCATCGCGGGCGCACTCACGACGGTCGGGCGGTCGCCACGTAGGCGGGCATTCATGCGCGCCCACAGGCTGGAGCGGGGCATGGGCAGGCGCGGCGTCAGGCCAAGACGCGTGCAGAGGCTCTCGCCAACTTCGTGGACGGCGCTGGCGAAGGAGCTGTGCGGGCCTAAGTCGAGCATGGAGACATAGCCGTCGTGCTCGTCGGCGAGACTGGCGAGCCGGGGAGCGCGGGGCAGTGTGCCGATGGCGGCCACCTGCGGGTAGCGCCGGGCAAACAAGGCGATGACCTCACTGACGGTGGCGGTCACGCCGCGTTCCGGCTCCATGAAGAGCAGGACGCAGCGTTCCAGGCTGTCGGGGGCGTGTTCGCGCAAATGGTCGAGCATGTGACCAACGCCCATGCGTTCCCTGGCCCCGGGCGGGCACGGCAGCACCACGGTGCCGCCCGCTTGGAGTACATGGGTCGCGTAGGGGCGGCGCAAATAGTCGGGCGGCGTGTCTACCAGCACGAGGTCGTAGCCTTCGAGGGCGGCCACACCTTGGTAGAAACCCTGCCAGTCGGGCAGGCGCACATCGTTCTC
>CAIRDL010000013.1 GCA_903877345.1 uncultured Oscillochloris sp.
AGCAGGGCGGTGGCCCCCGGCCCAACCCGACCCCATTCCCGGAGCGACTGGTGCCAGCTCGTCCTTTCCTCAAGTGGGTTGGCGGCAAGGGCCAGTTGTTGCCCGAGTTGACCAGCCGCATGCCAAGTCGCTTTCGGCGCTACCACGAGCCGTTCCTCGGCGGTGGGGCGCTTTTTTTTCACCTCGCGAACCAAGGGCGCATCCCCTATGGCGCGGTGCTTAGCGATGTGAATCCTGAGTTGATTGAGTGTTACCAGGCGGTGCGTGATCACGTTGAAGAGTTGATCACCTTGTTGCGTGATTTGCGCCCCCGTTTTGGCGATAAGGCGTTTTTCTATGAGATTCGGGATTGGGACCGCCAGCCTGAGTTCCGGCAGCGCCCGTTGGTTGAGCGCGCCGCCCGTACGATTTTTATCAATCGTACCTGCTACAACGGTCTTTATCGCCTGAACAATAAGGGCTTGTTTAATGCGCCTTTCGGCCATTACAAGCGGGCGCTGATTGTTGATCCGCCGCATATGCGCGAGGCGAGCCGCGCTCTTCAGTCGGTTGAACTGAAGATTGGCGATTTCAGCACTGTTTTGGCCCAGACGAAGAGCAACGATTTTGTCTACTTTGACCCGCCGTATCTCCCGCTGAGTGCCACGGCTTCTTTTACTGCTTATACGCATCAGGGTTTTGCTGAGGCTGAACATCACCGTTTGGCTGAGGTTTTCAAGCTGTTGGTGCAGCGTAAATGCTATGTGATGCTCAGTAATTCTTATACGGAATTGGCCCGCACGCTTTACCTTGGACAGCCGATTCACGAGAGTATTTTGGCTAGTCGCAAGATTAACTGCGATGGGCGCAAGCGCGGTGAGGTTGAGGAACTGATTGTCTGTAGCTACGACCAGCGCCGTACCAGCGTCCGGTCGTAGCGGCGCACCATGCATTTTCTACATCTGGTGCAGCTTTATAATCAGGCCAGCGGAGCCTCGCGCTACTTTCGTGAAATCGGCGCACGCTTGGTGGGCGAAGGCCACCAGGTCACGGTGCTGACGACGGACGCGCTTGATCTGGAATACTTTTGGGATGCAGGCAAGCAGCGCCTCTCAACAGGCGTGACCTGGGACGGAGGCATGCGGATAATCCGCTTTCCAGTGCGGCGACTGCCTGGCCCGCCTATTATTTATCCCATCCTCCGCCGCATGATGGTCGAAGTGGGACGGTTGGGAGCGCCCACGGCCCCGTTGTTGCGCCAAATGGCGACGCTTACGCCTCGGCTGCCGGAGCTTGAGCGCTATTTGGCGAGCGCACCGGAACTGGCCGATGTGACGCTGGTGCATACGACGAACATCACCCTTGACTTTGCGCTGTTGCCGGTGGCGCGGTGGGCCAAACGGCGCGGGCTGCCGCAGCTCTGCACGCCCTTCGTCCATTTGGGCGAACCGGGGAGTCGGCAGATTGTGCAGTATTACAGTTTGCCGCATCAGCTTGCCCTGTTGCGGGCGTGCGACGGCGTTGCCACGATGACGAGTCTTGAACGGGATTTTTTGGTGGCGCGGGGCGTGCCCGCCGAACGGGTGCGCGTGGTGGGCGCGGGGGTGACGTTGGCGGAGGTGCGCGGCGGCGACGGGGCGGCGTTCCGGGCGGCGCACGGCATCACGGGGCCGATTGTGCTGAGCCTGGGGGCGGCGGCGTATGACAAAGGTACGGTGCATGTTTTGGCGGCGCTGCGGCGGCTGTGGGCGGCGGGCGTGCCGGTGACGTGGGTGCAGTGCGGCCCGTTGTTGGGCCATTTTGCTGAACATTACCGGCAGCTACCCGCCGCTGAACAGGCGCGTACGCGTGTGCTTGGCTATGTGAGTGACCAAGTGCGGCGGGATGCTTTGGCGGCGGCGGATGTGTACGCGCAGCCTTCGCGCACCGACAGCTTTGGCATCGCTTATTTGGAAGCTTGGAGTTACGGGGTGCCGGTGGTGGGGGCTTGGGCGGGCGGGGTGCCTGCGGTGATTCGGCACGGCACTGATGGGTTGCTGGTGCCGTTTGGCGATGTGGCGGCGCTGGCGGGGGCGCTTGGGCGGCTGGTTGGCGACCCGACACTTGCCCGTGCGCTTGGTGCGGTGGGGCGGGGGCGGGTGGGGCATGAGTTGACGTGGGACGCGGTGTATGGGCGGGTGCGGGGGCTTTATGGATTGTAGATTGTAGATTTGCCGCAAAGCAAGCTGACGCAAAGGCGCAAAGACCCGTAATGCGTGATGCGTAACGCGTGATCGGTCAGGGTGCGACCCGGAGACGGATCACGGATCACACATCACGTCTTTACTTACAACAAATGATCAAGCTGAGTGGCCTACGTCAGATGTACGCCCAACCACTGCGTCGTCACCCGGATGGTCTCAGGCTCAATTGCCAGCGAAACGTGGCTTGCGCGGCGGACAAGGTGAAAGGTTGCCCACGCGGTACTCGCCTGACGCACTGTAGCCGCCGCCCCTGGACGAAGCACGGCATCGCGTCCTGCGTAGACCAACAGCAGTGGCGGTCGGGTGGGATGCGCCCGTAGCGCCGCCAAACTGCCTAACAAATCCAGGGCAGCGAAGAGATCCCACGTCCCCAGTTGGGCGCGAATGCCGCTGGTCTGCCAGGCCCGCACAACATGGTAGAGGCTGCCGTCGCGGAAGAGGTGCAACAGGGGCGGACGGAGAATGCGCAGCGCCTCAGTGATCTGGGTGCGGCGGTACTCGGTTGGGGTCAGCCGCAGGTGTGGCGGGGCACCCCAGATGACCAGTGCATCACAAGGCGCACCCTCCGCTGCCGCACGGGCCACCACGCTGCCGCCGAGGCTTGTGCCGAGGAGGGCCACGCGGGCGTAGTGTGTTTGCAGCCAACGTGCGGGGGCGGCCACACTCTCGATAATGGTGGGGAAAGCTTGGGGGCGGGGGCTTTCCCCGTGGCCGTCAAGGTCAACCAAAAGTACGGCCAACCCTTGGGCTACCAAGTGGTCAACCAAGCGCCAAGCATAGAATGTTTTGTCACAGCCTGAGCCGTGGGCAACGCAGACGGCGGCCCTAGCCCCGCCGTTGGGTACAATGTGCAGGGCGGGCACCGGCCCGTGGGCACCGAGAATATCCAGGCGTTGGATTGTCCGATCCGCATAGGTGCCTGGGCGCAGGCGAAGCTTGGGATTAAGCCCAGCGCGCCGCACGGTCGCCAGGGCCACCTGAGCGCCAAGCGCAAGCGGCATCGCTGCGAGGAGCGGCAGGGGCTTTGGTCGCCCACAGCGCAGGGCGGCGAGGGCCAACAGGAACCCTTGCCACCCCTTGCCCCAACTCAGCCCCTCCAGCCCTGACCAGGAGGCCAACCCTTCGAGGATGCCCAGCCACAGGGCCAACCCCCGCAGAAACTCCTGGTTCATGGCAACGATTCTCCCTAGCTTGCCCATCCCCTACTTGCTACCCCTCGCCCAATCGGCCCTTCAACTGGGCGCGCAAGCGCTCGGCCTCGGGGCTGGATGGGCTGGGACTCTGCCCGCCCACTGCTACGCCGATTTTCTCCGAGAGTAGCATCGCCAACAGCCCTTCCATCAGGTTGCTGCCCGATCCGCCCGTGCTGCCATTGCCTCCGACCATTACTTGCGGCACCATCGGGATTTGCGCGCGCTCAATCGCCTCGGCGAAGCGAGTCATGACGTGCTGCGTGACCTGGAACTGCGGCCCACCGTAGGCCCGCACCTTCTCCTCAGTTGCCATTGCTTCCGCGATGCCCATGCGCGCCACCTTTTCGGCTTCCGCTTCGGCAAGCGCCCGGATTTCGGAAGCCTTTTGCAGCGCCCGTTGGTAGTCGGCTTTTCCTTGGTTGCTCTGCACGGTGATGCTCAGTTCCGACTCGGTCAGGTTCGCCTGTTGCTTGGCCCGTGCTTCCGCCTCGCGCAGTTCGCGCTCCTTCACCGCCGCCCGCTCTTGGCGCCCATAGGTCTCGATCTGTTCTTCGGCGATTTGGCGTGCGCGTAGCTGGGTCAAGATCTGTTCGATCTGGGTGTCGTTTGCCGATGACGCGGGTGTGCCGATCAGGACTTCTTCCAACTCCAGGTTGTAATGCTCGAACTTCTCGTGCATCTGCTCGCTCGACAAGGACTGGATGGTCGAGCGCTCCTGAATTAGTTGGATGAGCGTGCGCTGTTGGCCGATATTCTTGAAATAAGCCGCCACCATCGGGTCGAGGGTCTGTTCAACCAAGCGCTTCACATCGCCGAAACGCTGAATGACCAGGGGCGCTTTGCGATAATCAATGTGGATCACCACCGAGAGCGGCAGCGACGGCTCAAAGGCGTCTTTGGTGATCAGGGCGATTTCCGACAGATTCTCGTCAAGGCGGTGTGAACCAGTTTCGCGGCGACTCCACTTCAAAATGATATTGGTTGTCGGGACAATAATCACTTTGCCGGCGTAAGTGTTAAAGGCGTACTTCCCTGGGAGCAGCGGTTCGCTCCATACACCGCGCCGCCCTCGGCTTACCAACTCGCCGTGCTTATAGTCTTCACCCGAAAGATCAGGGCCAATATCGCCGGTATACGAGACGACAACGCCGACTGTGCCGACCTCGACGGTGGTTTTGGGAATGACCTCGACCGTCGCGAAAAGCCGATTGATGTAGTAGGTGCCGTCAGCCAAAATCTGGAGTTGCCGTCCGCGCTGGCCGCCCGCCCGCAGAAAAGCGTCGGGATCTTGGAAACTATTGTGGTAGTGCTCGACCTCCGCCGGGTTGTCGCCAACCGTGGGGCAGATAATCTCGCCTTGGGCAAGGGACGGCCCATCGTGAACCGTCACCACGCCCACGAGGTCGTCTTGCCCTTTAATGACCAGGGGACGGAAGCCTTCCCGCTCGCCGATCACCGCTGCCATACGGCGCACAACCTCGTCCTCTTCGCGGCTAATCGGCAGCGCGTAGACCCGCTCCTCGGTGATGACGACAAACTGGGCCAAGTTAATCGCGTAGGTGCCCTCACGCAGCACGGTGCGTTGGATGCCACGGGTGCCGCCTGTCTTGAGAAAGGCCATCACATCTTGGAAATCGCCCTCGCCTACCGTGGGGGCCAGGGTTTGCATCGGGCCGAGGGGTTTGCCATCGCGGGCGAAGACGTAGCCAAGTTTGCCCTGCGTAATCGTCACTAGGGGCATCATGTGGACGGTGAACTGGAACGGGGTCAGCATATGGATGCCGCCGCGCAAGACGTGGGGCTGAAACCCAGCCTCGCCACTCAGCGCGATAAAACCGCTACGGAGCGAACCTTTGCCACCGAAGCGCTTTTCGACAATGCCGACGCGGTTATTGGGGATGAAGCGAATCCAGCTCGTCAGGGCGACGAAGCCGATCACCAGTACGACCGGGCACAACAACAGAAGCAACAAGTCCATAGTCTGCTCGCTTTCTGCATGGGTTAGCCGGGAGGCCGTGGGGAGAGTTTCGCGCTTCTAGTCAACATCTCGCGCTTGTTGTGGGCATCCTTTGCCCCCGTTGGCTTCGACAAGCTCAGCCAACGGATGCGGGCTTCGACAGGCTGAGCCAAAAGATGCGGGCTGAGCTTGTCGAAGCCAGCACGTATACCCGCAGACTTCGTTGCCAGGCCGCATGAATGATTCAGGAGGCCGCATGAATCATTCAGCGCATGTCTAGTATTCCACCCTTGATGCGCCTCTAGCAAGAGCTTCGCCAAAACTGACCGGGCTGTTGCA
>CAIRDL010000014.1 GCA_903877345.1 uncultured Oscillochloris sp.
CTCCGTCAGCATCGTCCCAAGAAGACTGGTCGTAGGCGTGTCTATCGGATCACCGAGAATCGCCAGCGGCAACGTCGGTTTGCTCAGGTTGTAAAGATAAAAGTGCGGGGCGACGTGCAGCCGGTCAAAGATACTCTGGTGGTCAATCTGCCACGGGCTGAGCGTGACGTGGTGGAGGGCCAACCCAGGATGTTGCGCGAGCAGCCGAACCGCCAGATCCAGCGCTTCCCCAATCACCAGTAGGCAGCCACGCAAGGGTTGGCTTTTTGGGAAACAGGGCGTACCCGTGCCTTGCATCTGAAGGGCTGGGCGCAAATGACGCAGATGCCAGCCCGCCGCGCTTTCGGGGGGCGCGGTGACAATGGACAAGTCTGGGGTGGCTGGCGGTGGAACGGATGCTTCGCTCGCGGCTTGCGGTTTCAGCAGCCGAAACAGCGTATGGACGGCCAGCCACATCTGGTTGGCGGCAAGAGCCTCGTGCAACCAGCGCTGTTGTGCGGGCGTTCGGGTATCCGCCAGGGCAAAGACGCGGACTTTACGCACGCCCAACGCCTCGCCCAGCAAGTGTGCAACCTGGACAATCGTGCGCCCAGTGGTAATCTCATCCTCGACGATCCAGATCTCGGTGACGGGCACATCGGGCAGCGGCAAGATATGTTTGGGGGCGTGGGAGTGGTGTTCGATCACTTGGAGGCCAGAAGCGGGACGGCGGGTTGAGCAGATCCAGAAGGTGTTGAAGCCAAGCCGTTGGGCTTCCTGGTGCAGCAGGGCAGAAAGAATCACCCCCGATTCGACCATGCCCACGATGAGCACCGGGCCGCTGACGGGGTGCCTGCGCGCCGAACATTCGAGCATCTGGCCCAACAGTTGCTGACACTCACCAAGCTCGGTAGCCGTGACGGCATTGAGCTTGGCGAGGTAGTTGAAACTGAGCGCGGTCTTACGCAGAGGGTTATTCATGCGCTCAAGTTGATAGAACTGAATGGCCATAGGGTGAATGGTACCGTAGCTTTTAAGGCTAATGCGTGATGCGTGATCCGTGATCCGTGATGCGTGATGCGTGATGCGTGATCCGTGATGCGTGATGCGTGATGCGTGATGCGTGATGCGTGATGCGTGATCCGTGATGCGTGATGCGTGATCCGTGATGCGTGATCCGTGACCGGGTCGCGCCCTGACCGATCACGGATCACGGATCACACATCAGCTGGGATGTTTCAAACCAGCTTTACAGTTTGGGCGAATGCGCCTCGTCCTGTTGCGACAAATCTGCAATCTGCAATCCGCCTTAGACCCGACGCGGCAGAAAGACCTTGGTGATCTCTTCTGCCACTGGTGCGATCAGCCCGACCACCAGCGGAATCAAGAGTTCGTTGAAACTCAAGCCCGCCATGCCTACCGCCGTGTTCGCCACCGGCATGTAGACAAAGAAAAGCGCAATCGCCAAGCTGATGCCCACCGCCCCAAGGGTCCACTGGTTGCGGAAGAACCCGATCTGCCAGATGTGGTCGGTGAGCGAACGGGCAGTGAAGGCTCGGTAAAGCTTCTGGAAGATGTAGGTCATAAACGCGGCGGCGCGGGCGACTTCCAGGGCGTGGGCGTCATCTGGATTGGTATTCAACACCCGGAAGAAGTAATAGTAGACCCCGCTAATCATCAGCGTGACGACAATACTCTGGACGGCGATGTGCGTCCACATTGTCCGGTTGATGAACGGGGCGTCGCGCTGACGCGGCGGGCGCTGCATCACGCCCGCTTCGCCTGGCTCGTTGGTCATCGCTAGGGCCGGGAAGCTGTCGGTCGCAAAGTTGATAATCAGCAAGGTTAGTGCCGTCAGGGGGATCGGCAGGTTCAACAGATAGGCGAAGATGAAGGCTCCGACCTCACAGCCGTTGCCGGACAGAATGTAGGAGAGGTAGAGGCGGATGCGGTGCAGCACATTGCGGCCCTCTTCCACCGCACTGGGAATAGTGCCAAAACGACTGTCCAGCAGAATGACATCCGCCGCTTCGCGGGCCACATCAGTGCCGTTGCCCATCGCAAAGCCGATGTCGCTCTGTTTAAGCGCAATGGCGTCATTCACGCCGTCGCCGGTCATGCCGACGATAAAGCCAGCTTGGCGCATCGTCTGGACAATCACTGCCTTGTGGTCTGGCGTGACGCGGGCCAGCACACGCACCGTGTGGAAGCGTTGGAGGAAGGCGGGCGTCGGGTTGTCGAGCTGCGCCAGTTCTTCACCTGTGATGACCGCCTCATCAAACGGCAGGTCATGCTCGATGATGCCGACCTTCTTGGCAATGTAGTAAGCGGTGATCGGATTGTCGCCCGTCACCATCACGGTGCGGATGCCCGCCGCCGCAAGTTGTTTCACTGCAGGCGCGACATCGGGCCGGGGCGGATCCATAATGCCGAGCAAGCCCACAAAGGTCAGATCCGACTCCGCCTCGACACGACTGAGCTTGTGCCCGTCTGGCGTGACCCGTTCGGCCAACGCGATCACCCGTAGCTCCTGGCGGGCCAGTTCGTTGATCGCAGCTTGGATCTGCTGCTGATGTTTTTCCTGCATCGGAACGACACGCCCATTGAGTGCAATCTTTGGGCAGAGTTCCAACACCCGTTCGGGCGCACCCTTTGTGAGAATGTGATAATCGGTGCCCGCGCCGTCTGTCCGCGCATGAATGGTCGTCATTCGCTTGAGCGCCTGGTCAAACTCATGCTCGGTTGAACGGGTTGAAGTGAGGTCGCCAAACGCCTCAAAGCCGACTTGCTGCACCCAGCGCATCAGCGCCACATCGGTCGAGTTGCTGCTGTTGTTGCAGAGCTTGGCGATGCGGGCCGCATTATAAAGTTCCTGATCACCGTTCGGGGTCGCCTGAGCCGTGATCGCGGCGACCTCCATCACTTGACCATTCAGATACAGATGGGTCACTTCCATCTGATTCGCGGTCAGCGTCCCCGTCTTATCCGTTAGCAGCACGGTCATGCTACCGCCACCCTCAACCGCTTTCGGCTTGCGGATGAGCGCATTCTTCCGCACCATCTGTTGGATGGCGATGGCGAGGGCAATCGTCAGCACGGCGGGCAGCCCCTCGGGGATGGCCGCAATGATCAGCGCCACCGCGTTGATGAACGCATCCAAGAGCATACCCAGGATCTTGGCGAAGTTCAGGGCGGCCATATTCGTGAAGCCAGCCGAGGCGGTGAAGAGGTCACGGACGACACCAAAGCCGATCACGACGACCGCAATCCAGATAAAGATGCGGTTCATCGCATCGGCAAGCTGGTCGAGTTGCTCGTCAAGCGGCGTCTTATTGTCTTCCGATGCCTCAAGGGTCGTGGCGATTTTACCCAGTTCCGTGCGCGCCCCGGTCGCCGTCACCACATAGGTGAGATTGCCGCCCAAGACGGCATCGCCCCGGTGGATCATGTTCCGTTGGGCATTGATCACCGTGGTGGCGGGCATCACCGCCGGGTCAACCGCGACCGGCATGGACTCGCCGGTCAGCTTACTGGCGTCTTTCTCGGCATTCACCGCCAAAATTACCCGCCCGTCAGCGGGGGCAATTGCGCCGTTGGGCAAAAAAATGATGTCGCCGGCGACAATCTCGCGGGTCGGCACCTCGATCCGTTCACCGTCACGAATCGCCAGTTTGGTCGTGTCATCAAGCTTCCGCAGCGAACGCGCCGCGTCGGTCGCCTGACCTTCCTGCCACAAGCCAAACCCCGCCATGATGTTGAGCATCAGAATGATCGCGAAGCCCTCAAGGAAATCAAGCGGCTCAATCGGACTGCTCCCCAACGCGCCCTCAATCACCGGAATGACCAAGCTCAACAGCCCGCCA
>CAIRDL010000015.1 GCA_903877345.1 uncultured Oscillochloris sp.
ACGGTCGCCCATTGCACGACGGAACTGGCGCAACTCTTCGCTGCGCGGGGCGATTTTGATCAGGCCATTGCGCTAATTGACGCGGTGATGCCGGTTTGGGAGCAACTCGACGACCCTTCTGGGCAGTACGACGCGCTTTGGGTGCTTGGCTATGTGCTAATGGAGATCGGAGAATACACGCGCAGTCTGCGGCAACTTGAACATACGCACGAGATTGCGGTGCGGTTGGGCGACCAGCAACTCATGGCGAAATCCATCGGCAATATGGGCGTACTCTACGTGCAGATCACCGACTTCGAGATGGCGCTCTACTGCCTGGAGCGGAGTGCTGCACTGGCGCGGCAAACCTCGGCGTGGAATCTGCTCGTGCGGACGCAGGGCCATATCGGCATCGTCGCCATGCTTCAGCAACGGTTGGACGAAGCGCTGCGGATCTTCCACGGGTTGCTGTTGCGGGCGAACGAAATTGGCGACCGGCGGGCGCTGGCCTGGCTGGCTTGCGGGATTGGGCGCTGCCATCAGTTGTTGGGCGATCTGCCGGGGGCGCTGCGCTGCTATGCGCTCCAGATTGCGATTGGCCTTGAACTGGGCGAACGGCGCGACATGAGTGTGGGGTTGGGCTACCTCGCCAGTGCGTACGCGCAACAGGGCGACGATGTGTTGGCGCTGCGTGTGGGCGAATTAGCGGTGGCGCTGTGTGACTCGATCCGGCTCGTCTACTGGGGCTGTGAGTTTCGCCACGATATGGCGCAAGTGATGGCGGCGCAGGGCCGCTACATGGAGGCAGCCGTCTGGAATGCGGCGGCGCTGGCGACAGCCCAGGCGCGGGGTACGCACAAAGGCGTCCAACTCGCGGCCACGCTGCTCGCGGCGTGGCTGCGCGTGCAAATGTACGAAGCGTCGCCCGCCAACGTTGCGACCGAACTCGCCGCGCTGCGTGAGGATTGGTACGAGGCTTGGGAATGGGCGGCGCTGGCGTATGCGCGTTGGCGGCTTGAACCGACGCGGGCCGACGTGCGCCACCAAGCCGCCGACCGCTACGCTGAACTGGTGGCGACCACGCCGACCGCTGAGGCGCTGAGGCGCTACGCCGAACTCACGGGTCAGCCGGTGGCAGTGCTGCCGCCGCCGCCGCTGCCCGAGGTGATTACCCGTCGCCGCTACGATGTGGCCCCGTTGATCGAACAGGCCGAGGCGCTGATGGGGCTTTTAGATGTCGGACATTAGCGCAGGCTTGTGGCGCTACAATGGCAGCACTTCACTGACGGGCAGCAGTCGCAGCGCGCCGGTGGGGCACTGACTAATACAGGCCAGATCCGCAAAGCCATGGCACAAATCACACTTGTCGGCCCGGTGGGAAGGCGGGGCGGGCGTCTGTGGTGCATGTGGCGTGCGGGTGAGGCGGCTAGTCGCAGCGCGCAGCAAAGCGAAGAGGACGCCCCCTGAGCGCGTGGCGGTGAGCGGCACACTGGCAACGGCATCGTAGGGGCAGGCGACCACGCACTCACCGCAGCCATTACACTTCGCGGTAATGACGAGGGTGTTGCTCTCTGAGCGCTCAATCGCGTCTTCCGGGCAAACCTCGACACACTCGGCCCCCACACTACACTGGCGGCAAGCCTCTACCACGTCAAACTGGTCAATCCGCACGCCATCCAGTGCGAGGCGCATGTGTCCGTGCCGCTGCCGACAGGCTTGTTCGCAGAGCCGACACTTAGGCGGGCAGAGGCTCGGCGTGCGGACGAGGAGTTGGTTGCCCCGCAACAGCCCCCGATTAACCGCCAGGGCAAGCTCGCGGGAGCGGGTTTCGTCGCTGCGAAGGGCGTCATTGCTGCGGATGCGCTTCTCAATCACCGAGCGCAACTGCGCCTCAAGGTCGGGGCGACCTTCGATGAGGCGGTGAAAATCAGCCCCTGGCAGCGCCAGCACTTCGGTGGGGGTGATGGCGCGAATATCCGCCCCGTGAAAACCATTGGTGAGCAGGGCAATTTCACCAAAGAAATCGCCCTCACCAAGCGTCGAAAGCGTCTGTCCGCCTTGCTCGACCATCACCTGACCACTTTCGACCAGATAGAGCGCGTCGGCGGGTTCGCCCTGGCGCATAATCAGCGTACCTCGGGCGAAATGGGCTGGTTGGAGCAAATTGGCGAGGGCGAGGCGTTCCATCGGCACGAGTTGGCCGAGCAGGGGCACGCGGGCCAGGGTACATTCAACCATGCGCCGTTTGTAGACTTGGCGCAAGGCGGTGGCGAGCAACGGCATTGCGGCCAAGGTTGCCCGCAGTTCGGCCAACGGCACTTGAAGCAACTGGCAATCGCTTTGGGCCAAGGCGCTCATGCGGCGGAAGAAATCGCCGAAGAGCGGGCCTTCGCCGCAGCAATCACCGTGCGCCAAGATGCCCATCAGCACCTCGCGACCGTCCTTGTCGCGCAAGCGGAGTTGCAGGGTGCCGCGCAGAACGAGGAAGAGAAAGCGCCCGTGGCGGTGCTGACCGAGGACGGTGGCCCCTGTCTGGAACGTGCGGAAGACACACAGTTCACTCAGGCGCGTCAGTTCGCTTGGGGGCACGCCGCGCAGACAGTCGAGGGTAGCGAGGAGCTTCAGGCCGTCCTGATGGCGTCCGCTCTGTTGGGCGGCCCGCGCCTGCGCGTCGGGCGAGCGGCGGGGCGGAGCTTTCTTCGCGGCCATAGGTTTCGTGGGCGGGGTCAGGTAAGCACGGGGCGCTATTGTACCATGTGCGGGCCACTTGCCTATTGCAGATTGCAGATTTGCCGCACAGTGTCAAGCAGATTGCTCTAGGGATGCGAAAGATTTTAAGCACTCCCGCAAAAGTAACGCTGTGAGGCATCTTGTCATTCTGAGCGTAGCGAAGAATCCCGGTCGGGACGCTTCGCTACGCTCAGCGTGACAGCGTGCCTTTTGCGGTAGTGCGATTTTAATCAT
>CAIRDL010000016.1 GCA_903877345.1 uncultured Oscillochloris sp.
GTCAAGGCAGCACTCCTTTCAGTTGGACATCCACGTAGAGACAGCCGGGGTTCATCTGGTTTGCTGCCCCCGTGAGACGCAGCCGCAGTAGCCCGTGGCTGCCGAGGTAGCGCTCGGGGTTGGCGACCGATCCCGTGCCCATCGTCATAGTCTGCGGCACCCAAGTGCCGCTTTGCCATGCGTACAACTCGATCAGGGCCGCGTCGGACCACGGCCCATCGGCGGTGGCGAGCAGGGTCAGTTCGCTCAGGCGCAGGCCAAAGAGGTCGCGGGGCAGCGCCAGTTGTAACATCCCTGCCTGGGGGCCGGGAATAATACCGCTGCCCTGGCCGCCAAAACAGACCGTGGGCATGCCACCCTCGAACCGGGGTGTCAACCAGCCTCGCTCTAAATTAATCATGCCCTCCCCAAACACGAGGCGCGGCGTCGCTAGTAAAACCGTGCTGTGCTGTTGGTCGGCGCGCTGCTCGGTGGGTTGCACCGCGAACGTGGGGGTAGCGGGCCAAGCCAGGAGGATGGGTTGGCTGCTACGGGGCGACGAACCATAGTTGTAGAGCGCGTCGAGAATTTTGATGCGCTGTTGCAGTGTTGGCGACAACGGCTGACCGTCGCCCGTGCCTTGGCGGTCTATTGCCTCACCATAGACTAAATAACTGATTGGCATCATCGGGCCGAGACCGGCGGGATTCGCTTCCTGACGCGCCTTCAGTTCGCCGCGCAGCACGCCCCCAGGCGGTAAATCGCCCGCCCGGAAGACGCGGTTGCCCTGCACCAAGGTCACATCGCGGAGCGTCAGGGCGGTGCCATTGGTCACCTCGCCGGTGACGGTCGCGTCAGCAAGCCGCAGCGTTGCCGTCAGTCCTGGCAAGGCGACCGTACTTTCGGCGGCGAGCGCACGCATCGCCCATTGGGCAACCTCGAAGTCGCGCACCTCAGCGCGGGTGGTGGCGGTCTGGAGATAGACGCCTTGGTTGCTAAGGGGGCTGGCGTCCCAAGGCCCTTGCAGCGAAACCGGGCGCAGGAGCGGATCGGCGGCGTTGCCCGTCGTGGCGGCTACCGTAATGTCGTAGGCGCGTTGGGCGGGCGAAAAGACGCCGACGAAGGTACGCACCCGCGTCTGCTCCTCCGCGCCAGCAACCGGCTCCAGCAAGGTGATTTGGTTAAACACGAGATCGCCACCGCGCTGGGCATAGCCAAGGCTGTAGGTCAGACCGGCGAAAATGAGGGTAAGTGCGGGCACGACCACCCAACCGAGGGCTTGGTGGTCGAGGCGTCGCAGCACCAGATAAGTTCCGGGGCCAACCAGCACGATGTAGACCGCCACGAGGGCAGCCAACAAGCCGAGCGGCGGGAACTCAAGAGCGGGCAAACCAGTGAGCGCAGTGGCTAAATTACCCTCAGTAAAGCTGTCCAGGGTCATTGTATCGGGCGCAAAGCCGGGGGGCAGTTCGAGCGCGGGGTGTAGCAGTTCTTCCCACAGTTGCGCTGCCGCCGGCCACGTCGCGAGCGTGGGATAGCCGAGCGGCAACGACACCGCGACCACCGTCCCGCGCCCAAGGCTCTGCTCGATAGCTTGGAGTTTCCCGGCGGCGACACTAAGCGGCACCGCGTAGGGCGTACGCGCACCGAGACTAGCGATGGGCACAAGGCGGGCCAACGGCACATCGTCATCGTTCGCAGCGTGCCCAAAAAAAGTGCCTGCCGCTGCCGTTGTGACGGTTTCCACCGCAACCGGGCGCAAGCTGGCGGGCAGACCAGCGAGGGTCGTTGCGAGACCAGTGCCGCCACTGAGGACGAGTTGCCCGCCGCGCAACACCCAAGCGTGCAGGGCCGCGAGTTGGGCTGGGCGCAAATCGGCGGTGCGAACCGCTTCAAGCACGAGTACATTGAGGCTACTGAGGCCAAGAGGGTGTTCAGGCAGATCGGCGGGGGTCAGCGCCACGGTTTGGAGGCCCAGACCGGCGGGCAAGCGCGTGGGCGGGTGCGCGGCACCTTGGGGCGCGATGAGGCCGACGAGGCGTGTGCCTTGGTTGATCGGGGTGAGTTGAATGGTCTGATTTGACAACTCTTGGTCGCCCGCAAGGACACGGATGAGCAACCGTGACGAGGCGGGGGTCATATAAACATAGACCGTGACCGCCTTGCGCCCCTGATGAGGCAACTCAACCTCGGTCGCGTACTGCGCCCCTTCGCGGGTACCGACGCGCACCTGCACCTTGCGGTCAACCCCAGCATTTTGGAGTTCGACCAGCACAGGCATCCATGTTCCGACCCGGTAGACACCTTCATAAGCGGGACGGGCGGCGACCATCAGGTCGGCGGGCGGAGGGGCGGCAGTGACAGGTGTGCCGACCACCAAGACAAGCGTAGTGAGCAGCAACAACTGACCCAAGCGGCGAAGGCGGCTAGTCACGGCCTACATTCCTCGTAATGCCCCGGCGGGTATCACTGGCAGCAAACACAGCGACGGCGGCGGATGGGACACCGCCGCCGTCGTTAGCAATTTAAGAACACGCAAGTGTGCGTCACGCCCCAAAACCTAGAGGTCGTGGCGGTAAATCCGGCGCGGGGTGCGCTCGATCAGCAGCCTGACGGGCACGCGGCGGGGCGCTTGGCGGGCCAGGTTGAGCAAAATGAAGGCAAAGAGAGCAGTGAAGGTAATCAGTACGATGATGAACATGGAGGCGCTTCCTTTCGTCGTTTAGGAGAGCCCGCCGCGCTGTACGTTGCGGGTACCTAGGTAGTATAGCGAACCATGTGTGTCACGTCTATACCAGGATGGTACCTGAAACATCCTGTCTGGTTCGTGGTTCGTGGTTCGTGGTTCGTGGTTCGTGGTTCGTGGTTCGTGGTTCGTGGTTCGTGGTTCGTGGTTCGTGGTTCGTCAGGATGCGGCCCGGTCACAGATCACGCAGCACGGATCATTCGCACGACAAAGGTTCCTATCAGGTTTTTCTCAGAAGTATGCTATAATCCGCCTCGACCACCACGGTGTGGGTTCTACCAAGCTCGTAGAAAATGGAGGCCCAATTGAGGTCAAAGCGAACCTCCGCGTTGCGGTTGCAGCTTGCCTGGGTGTTCCTCTTTCTCCTGATCACCTTCCCTGCCACGAAGGCCCACGCGGAAAGTCCTGTTAACGCCACGGCGCGTACCGTTGGCCTTGCTCAGCTCAATGGCGTGCTGAGTTCGGCAAACGGTCAAATCTTTCTCGCCCCAACCACAGGTAATCGCCCCCGAATGGCGGAGCGCTTCGAGCGTTCCGGCACCCTCGTCTCGCCCACCCACAGCTTTCCGCAGCCCATCACCCGCCTGAAACTCACCTACACGGCCCAAACCCCATCCGGTACCCAGGCCCGCCTTGATGTGCGAGGCAGCACCGACGGTCAGCGCTGGTTGCCGTGGCTTACGGATCTGCCCGCCGGGGCGGTGGTCAACTTTGATCAACCGATACGCGCCGCCGAGTATCGCGTGGCCCTTGCAGGTGGAACCCGCGTTGGCCCTCGCGTCGGCGACGTAAGTTTAGCCCCCACGAACCAAACGCCTACGGTGCATGCGGCCACCGTCGCCCCGTATGCAGTCGCGCCCACCTTCCGCGTGCGCGCCACCCGAGTCGGTATGGTCGGCGGTCGCACGGCGAACGGCTTTATCATTCCGCCCCGGGCGCGCTTTGTGGCTCTGCCCGCTGTGAGCGTCCTTTCGACGCGGGGCCGCGACGAGTATCAAGTGCGGCTCACGTACCAGGGCCGTAGTACCGTGGTGCCGGTTTACGATGTCGGCCCTTACAACGAACACGACGACTACTGGAACGCCAAGCGCTCTGGCTATCCCGATCTCGATCAGGGCTGGCCGATGGATCACGCCGCCTTCTATGAAGGCTACAACGGCGGGCGAAGCGACCACGGAGTCGTCCGTTTCCCCACCGCCGTTGATGTCGGCGACGGGGCTTGGCTCGATGCGTTGGGTATCGTTGGCGATAAGGCCGAACTGGAGGTGACCTACCTCTGGCTTGGCCAAGACCCCCTGGCTGGCCCGCCGACCCGTGACTCCGCCGCGACCGAACATGTCGTTGACGAACTAGGCGGCGACTTCTGGCACAGCGCCCTGCTCGCCACAAGCAGCATGGGCTGCGGCAATGCCCGTCACGCCTCTTGGGCCACTGGCGGGAGTGACCCGGCGACGGTGCCGATTGGCCGTTGGCAGCCCCAACTCCCGACTGCAGCGACCTACGAGGTCTTTGTCCACATCCCAGTCTGCCCCAACAAGTATGCGTCCACGACCCAGGCCCGTTACGTGGTGCAACACCGCGACGGGGCCGTCGAGGTTCTGGTGAATCAACAGAGTCAGACCGGCTGGGTGAGTTTGGGCCGCTTCCCCTTCGCTGCCGGAACCGGCGGCTTCGTCCAACTCGCCGCCCTCGCGCCAAAGCATGCTGCCGTCTGGTTCGATCAGGTGAAGTGGGTGCGCGTGCCGTAAGTCAAGGTTGCATGTCGAAGCCCGCCTATGTCTACGAAGCATGCTTCAGAGACGCAGGCGGGCTTCGGCGTACCGGCGAACACCCCAGACGAGATTGGTGGCCCCTACGGGGTGTCGCTCTTTGCTTGCACCGTTCGTTCGCTAAGCACCAACACACCGGCGAGCGAGATCAAGGTTGCACCCGCCCCCAACGGCCACGGGGCTGGCTGCGCCGCTGGGGGCGTTGCCGTCAGCGTCGGCGCAAACGGGGTGACCGTTGGCTGCGGCGTGAGGGTCGGGGTGGCTAGGCTGTAGGCGTGACCGGCAGAGCCTTGGTAGGTAGGCACTGGGCCGGGCACACTCGGCCACGTTGCCGTAGGTACTCGTGTCGGGGATGGCGAGGCCGTGAGCGTGGGGCCGCTGCTTACCGCTGGCCGACGGGTCGCTGAGGGTTTGGCAGGCGGCGAGGGCGTGTGGGTTCGCGTCGGCGTGCGCGTCAAGGTCGGCGTGCGGGTCGGCGACGGCGTGCGCGTCAAGGTCGGTTCATCGGTTGGGGCAGGTGTGCGCGTCAAGGTCGGCGTGCGCGTCGGTGACGGCGTGCGCGTCAAGGTCGGTTCATCGGTTGGGGCAGGTGTGCGCGTCGGCGACGGTGTGCGCGTCAAGGTCGGCGTGCGCGTCGGCGACGGCGTGCGCGTCGGGGTCAGTTCGTCGGTTGGGGCAGGTGTGCGGGTCAGCGTCGGCGTGCGCGTCGGGGTTA
>CAIRDL010000017.1 GCA_903877345.1 uncultured Oscillochloris sp.
GCCGCATCCTGACCGATCACGCATCAAGTGAGAGCCTTTGAGGTTCGCATGGTATGATCGGCGACTAATCAACCAATCAATCGCCGGAGGAGCTAACACCATGACTGACTCGGAACTTTTGTCCCAAGCCCACATCATCACCGTCCTCGCGGCGACACCGCTCTTTGCGGCTCTGAGTCCACCGCTGCTGGAGGCCCTAGCCGCCATCGCGGTGCAGGCGCACTACGATCCGCACCAACTGGTCTTTCTCGCGGGCGCACCCGATGACAACCTGTATGTTATCGCCGACGGCTGGGTTAAAGCATTCAAGAGCACGCCGGAGGGCCGTGAGCAGACGCTGGCCCTGTTTGGGCCGGGTGAGGTCTTCAACCTCGCCATCTTGGCCAACATCCCGACGCAGGTAACAGTGATTGCCCTCGAACCCGTAACCCTCTGGCGGCTTTCGCGCGCGCACATGGCTGCGCTGCTCGTGATCCATCCCGAGCTGATCCAGGTGTTCATCCGTGGCATGGCGACGTGTACGATCCGGCTCAGTAAGCTGGTTGAGGATCTCGCCCTGCGGCCCGTTGAAGTGCGGCTGGCCCGCCTGCTGCTCCAACGGGAGCATGGCGACGAGGTCGTGCGGCGGCACTGGGCCACCCAGGCCGAACTCGCAGCCCAGATTGGCACCGTGCCCGACGTGCTGAATCGGGTACTCCGCGCCTTCGTCGCAGATCAACTTATTGTGGTTGAGCGTAAGCGCATCCGCATCCTCGACCACGCGGGCTTGGTGGCGCGGGCGCAGTTCTCCACATGACGCGCCGAAAACCGACAAAAGTCAAAGACAAAAGCAAGCCAAGTCGCTATGCTGTACCTAGGGCCGCGCCCAAACCGTTCGCTCGGTTTGCGGCGCATCCTCTGTTGGGCGAATACGGTACTAGCCCCCTCGTATTCAGCGCTCCGTTGGAGGTTCCTATGCGTTCAGCATCCCGCTTCCGCGTCGGCTCCCTGTTCGTCACACTGTTTGTCGTCGGGTTCACCCTGCTTGCGTTCCAGGCGAGGGCAGCAACCAACAATGCCCTGGATTTTGATGGGGTTGATGATGTGGTGGTGGTTGATAACGCCTCCGCCGCAATTGCCAACGCGACGGCCTTCTCGCTGGGTGGCTGGGTCAATACCACGAGAAGTACCGTGAACTGGTCAACCTTCGACGGCTTTTTCGGCTTCCGCAATGAAGTCAATGCCGACTTCTACCTTGCTCGCATTGGCGACACCTCCCTCGAGGCGCGGTTTCGCAATAGCAACGGCAACTTCTTTTCGGTGAACCCAACCACCGTCGTGGTGACGGGTTGGCACTACTGGACGGTGACGTATGATGGGGCGACCCTGATCTTGTATTGCGACGGGGTGAATATCGGGGCAACGGCGGCCTCGGGGGCGTTCACGACCAGCACCACCCTTCCGTTCTACGTAGGGGGGGGTCTGAATGCCACGAACGATGGGTTTTACCTCCAGGGGCAGACGGATAATGTCACACTCTGGACAAGAGCGCTGACGGCGGCGGAAGTCCAGAGCACGATGATGAGCATCAGCGGGAATGAACCCGGGTTGGCGGTGTTCTACGACTTTGACCAAGGCACGGCGGACGGCACCAATCCCACGGAGACGACCCTGCTCAACCGGGTGGGCACCGCGCTGAATGGCACGCTCACGAATTTTGCCCTGAGCGGCCCGAGTTCCAATTGGATCGGTGGGCCCGCCTACACCATGCCGCCCACGGCGACCGCCACCGCTACGGCGACCAACACCGCCACCGCTACGGCGACCAACACCGCTACCGCCACGGCGACCAACACCGCCACGGCGACCAACACCGCCACCGCCACGGCGACCAACACCGCCACGGCGACCAACACCGCCACGGCGACCAACACCGCTACCGCCACGGCGACCAACACCGCTACCGCCACGGCGAC
>CAIRDL010000018.1 GCA_903877345.1 uncultured Oscillochloris sp.
AAACCGTCGCGGGCGAGCAGGGTGAGCGTGCTGCGCTGGTCACTGGCGATGATCTGTGTCGGGAGACTGACGGCAACGGTCGCTGGCCCAGGCGTGAAGCTGCCCTGCGCCGTGGCGAGGAGCGGACTCGCCGCGAGTTCGGCCCACACGCTGAAGGTACACGCCACCAACCCGCACGGCTGCTCAGGCAGCGCAAGCTGCACCTGTCCCGTCGCATCGGTGGTGGCTTGCCCGGTGAGCGTGAGGGCCGCAGTGGGCGGCGGGGCGTCAAGCTGAAACCCCGGCGGCGGCGGCGGTGCGGCCAACGGAGCGAGCCGCAGGCTCCAACTAATGACCGCACCCGCGAGCGGCAGCCCGCCCCGCTTAACGCGGAGCAGCAACGTCCGCTGGTCGGTGGGTGTTGCGTCAAGGGTGAAGCTTGTGGCGGCGGGCGGAACGACGTACAGGGGCAACGTCAGCCGTTCGTCGCCGACTTGCGCCACCAAGCGGTAGTCGCCAGGCGGCAACTGCGGCGCGAGGGTCAAGGTGCCGGTGAGCGTGCCGGTAGTCGCCGCGACGTGACAGGCGAGTGGCGACTCGCTGGCCCCATTGGCCCCGTGCAGTTGGAGTTGGCAGGGCGTCGCGGCGTCCGGCAACGCCAGGGAGCCGTCGGGCATGTGGCGGCGGGTGAACCCGCGCACCTCGACACGCTCGCCGGGTTCGTAACGGGCACGGTCAGCGAAAAGCAAACTCGGATTGGCGGGCGCTCCGGCGGGTGCCGCGCCCAGGGGCCAATCGCCGCGCACCACCGCCGGGGCATTGCCTTCCGCCACAGCGAGCAGCGGCGGGTCGCCGGGGGCACGGCTGAGCGTCTGCACCCACGTACCGTCGGGTTCGGTCAGCCCACGACCAACGGAGGTTCCGCCACGGTAGAGCGTGACGGGTACGCCGCCAAGCGGTGCGCCTGTCGGCCCGGTCGCCCAGACCAGCGCATAGCCGGGGCCTTGGCGCAGCACCAGTCGGGTCGTTGAGGCGAGGAGAATCAAGTCAGCGCGGGGGCCTTCCGGGGTGTTGACGCGCAAATAGTAGGCTCCAGCGGGCAACCCGACGCCAGCGGCAAGGCCCACGGGCAAAGCGAAGCGCTGCGGTTGCAACGACGGCGGGCTAAGATCCACCCGCCAACCACGGCTACCCTGTTGACCATAGCGTTCAGGGCTAAAGTTCAGCAACTCGGCGGGGCGCAACGCCAAAGCACGGAACAGCGTCAGCGGATCAAGCGGGTAGAGGCGCGCCTCAAGGGCCGTGAGGCCGACGATAGTGAAGGCGACGGTGGTGCTGGTGCGGCTGACGGGTAGTGTGATGAGGTTTGCGAACGCATCAGGGGCATGAAGAACCGGTTCAGCGAGAGCTGTGACCAACCCGAGGGTCGTCGCGGTGCCCAACGGTTCACCGCCATGATCGCGGGTGTCCGCCGCCAAGGTAATTGTGTAGGGCGTAGCTGAGCGCAGCGTCGGCAGGAGGCGTACCTCGGTCGCATTGACACTGACTGACAGATCGCTGACGGGCGGATCAAACTGCAGACCGGCGCGCAGGTTCGCCTCGTCCATCGGGGTGCTAAAAACGAGGCGGATCACCTCACCGGGGGGCAGCGTTTGCCCCTGACCGGGGAAGAAAGCGACCAAACGGGGCGCGGGCGCGACCTTAAATTGCCAATGCAACGGTGGCGGCGCACCCAAACCGCTCTCCGGCGGCGCACGCAGACTAATGCTGTAGGTTGTGTCGTAGGCCCACCCGGTGCGCGGCGTGAACGTAACGACCTGCGTGGCATCGAGCAGCGCCGTCGTGAAGTCGCCGTCAACCGTTGGCGAGATCTGAAGCGACTGACGGAGGAGATCCGGGTCGAGCGGCGCGGCGAAACGCAGATGCAGGGCCGTGCGAGGGCTGACCCAACGCGCATCGTCGGCGGGTGAGCGGTCAAGCACGGCGGGCCAGCCGGTGGCGAAGTTCCAACTGAAGGTTGTACCAAGCTCAACGCCGC
This sequence comes from uncultured Oscillochloris sp., assembly GCA_903877345.1. Taxonomy (GTDB): domain Bacteria; phylum Chloroflexota; class Chloroflexia; order Chloroflexales; family Chloroflexaceae; genus CAIWXH01. Next base: position 2,018 of record CAIRDL010000018.1, read on the forward strand.
GTAGGTCGGTCAAACTGGCGCTAAGCGTGGCGCGGTAGTGCGTTGCGAGTGCCAGAGAGTTTGTTGGCACCAGCAAAAGGGTGTCTTGGGTGGCCCAACGGGCACTAAAAGCCACGGGCGGCTCAAAGCGCAGTTCGGGCAGGGCGACAACCGGGCCGACAGCGGCGGGTGCAACCATCGGTTGGCTGAAGACCACAGCGAGTGGGAGCGTAGCGGGGGCGTCCACATTGGCGGGCAGCGCCGCAACGACGGCGGGCTGCGGTGCCGTGCGGAAGCGCACGGTGACAGGGGCAGCGAGCGGTCGCCACCAGCCACTCAGAGCCGTCACAGCAAGACGCACGGTATACGTGACGGCGGGGGTCAGCGTGACTGCAGGCTGAAACGTGAGCGTAGTGGCGTCGGGCGACCAGGCCAGGCTACCGGGCGTAGGCGGATCAAGCTGAAGCGCGGCGGCGGTGCTGGCCCGGTTCATCGGGGTGGCGAAACGGAGCGTGAGCGCCGTGCGGGGGCGCACCTCAACGGAACCATCGGGCGGGTCGGCAGCGACAAGCACGGGGGCAACGACCCACGGCGAAAAAGGACTAAGGGCGCGAATGGCGACAGCGAGGGTTAGCGCAAGCACGATGCAGGCGAGCAGCACCGTCCAGAACTGAGCCAGTGGGCGCAGGAAGCGCATCGCCGCCAACCCTCATCTACTCATCATCGCGTCGCAGGCGTGCCACCAAGCGCGTGTAAAACTGGCTGCTGGGGCGCAGGCGCATGAAGGTACAAACCTTAGAACTGCGCCGCACCACCACCTCATCGCCGCAGTGCAACGGCAGATTCTCGCGCCCATCCACCGCCAGAATAGCGTGATGGCGACTATCCACCTTAATCGTCACCACGGCATCCTCGTGGAGCACCATTGAGGGGACGTTGGTGAGATGTGGGGCGATGCCGACCAACAACAGCGCCCGCGAACGGGGGTCCATAATCGGGCCGCCTGCCGCGAGGGCGTAAGCCGTTGAGCCGGTGGCCGTGGCGACGAGGACGCCATCGCTGTGGTAGGTGGTTAGCGGCGAATCATCCACACTCACATGGGCCTTAATCACCCGACTGATCGCGCTACGCGACAGCACCACCTCATTAAGGGCGATAAACTCGGCGAACTGTTGACCACCACGATAGAGCGTAGCGCGGATCAGCGCCCGCTCATCGTGCCAACCGCCACCCTTAGCGACCTGCTCAAGGGCCGCATAAATCTCATCGGGCTGCACCTCGGCCATAAAGCTCAGGTGGCCCAAAGCGACCGCGAGCACGGGAATATCCAGGGGGAAGCAGAGGCGTGCCGCCCGCAGCACGGTACCATCGCCACCCAGAGCGACCATCAAATCAGTCGCGTGGAGCGCCCCGGGGTTATCGCGAGCCTCCT
>CAIRDL010000019.1 GCA_903877345.1 uncultured Oscillochloris sp.
CTTCCGGGCGATGCGCCGCGACGTGATTCGCGAGTTCATTCACCTGCTGCCGAACCGTTACTCCTACCCGACCACCAGCACCCTGGCGCTGCTCAAGGCGGGCTACGGCGTCGGTTTCGTCACCATCGAAGGGCAACGGCGTGGCGGCGGGCAGAGCGGCCAGAAACTCTTGAAAAACGGGGTGCGCTTCGGGCTGATCATCCTCCGCATGATTTCGCTCTTTTCGCCTTTACGGGTCTACTTTCCCATCGCCGTGGCAATGTTCTTGCTTGGCCTGACCTCGTGGCTGCTCAATATGCTGGTGTTCGATCCGACCCGTGGCCTCTACCTCCCCAATTCGGCGCTGCTGCTCTTTGTCGGCAGCATCATCATCTTCCTCTTCGGCCTGTTGGCCGAGCAGATAGCCGCCCTGCGCTTCCAGCGCCCAGACCAATGATGAAAAAGACCCTCACCTGGCTTCTCCGGCTGCTTGGCCCCGCCTTGCTGGTGCTTTTTTTGTGGAACGCCGACCTGGGGCAGTTGTGGGTGACTCTGCGCGGTGCGCTACTCTGGCCGATCATCCTCTCGCTGCTGCTGATGCCGCCCTTCGTGGTCATCAAGGCGTGGCGCTGGACTCGCCTGCTCCACGAGATGGGCGTCACCCTCGGCCTCCCCACGGCCTGCGCGCTCTACACGGTGGGCCTCTTCTACGGGGCCACCACCCCAGGGCAAGCGGGCGATCTGCTCAAGGCGGTCTACCTGCGCAACCGGGGCCAACCACTCGCCCCCGCGCTGCTCAGCGTGATCCTCGACCGGCTCTTCGACCTGCTAGTGATGGCGGGCCTCGCCACCGTGGGCATCTTTGCCCTTGGGCAACTCCTGCCGAGCCGCGAACTCCAGACGGCCTTGGTCGTCTGCATGGGCCTCGGCATCATCGCCATGACGGTGGTACTGGTGGCCCAAACCCCGCGTCAGTGGGTGCTGACCACGGTGTTGCCCCGCCTTGCCCCAAAGCTGACGGCGAACCTAGAGCGTTGGAATCAGCAACTTGGCGGATTGGCGCTGCGTCCCGGTCCGCTTGTCGCCCTAAGCGCCGCCTCGCTCCTTTCCGCCTGCTTCACCTTCGTGCGGCTCTGGCTGCTCTTCCTGGCCCTCGGTCTCGACCGCGTGCCCCTTTACATCATCGTCGGAGCCTCGGCGCTCATCGCGGTACTCCAGGTGCTGCCCATCTCCATCGCAGGCGTCGGCGTGCGTGACGGGGTGCTGATCGCCATTCTGCAAACCTACGGCTACAGCAACGAACAGGCGCTCACCCTTTCAGCGCTCTTTCTGCTGCTGAATCTCGAACACATCCTCGCTGGCTTCATCGTCTCGTTCTGGTATCCCCTTGGGCAGAACGGGAAGGAAGCGTTGGCGAAGCGCTGATCAACCCCTGGGTTAGGGCATGTTTTAGAAGACGCAAAATATTGCGTCTCTACCCCCTAAACCCTTGGCCTAGCTATAGACCGGCTCCAACAGCGGAATGATCACCGACCAGTCGTAGTGCGCGGCGACGTGAGCCCGTCCAGCGGCACCAAGCTCGCGGCCCAACTCAGGGTCGGCCATAAGGCGCAAGGTGGCCTCGGCGAAGGCTTGCGGGTCGTCGGCGATGAGCAGATGTTCGCTATCGCGCAGCCCGGCGATGCCCGCAACGCCCATTGAGGTGCTGACGACGGGCGCTTCCATCGCCAGCGCCTCAAGCAGTTTCAGGCGGGAGCCGCCGCCGATCCGCATGGGCAGCACGTAC
>CAIRDL010000020.1 GCA_903877345.1 uncultured Oscillochloris sp.
AACCCTCAACCCCCCCGATCCCTCACCGCTTCGCATTAGCCACCTGCTGATACGCCACCTGGTACTCCTTGGCGACGATGGTCGCCCCTTCGGCCTCGGCGATGGCGATCAGCGTTTTCAGGGCGAGGAGTTGTCCGGCTTGGTACTGGATCTGTGCGCTGATCTCGCGGGCTTCGCGGAGCTTGGCTTTGGCTTGTTCCGCCTTGCCTTGCGCCCACAGCGCATCGCCCAGGCTGCGGAGGGCGTTGGCCGTGCCCTGCTGATCAGCCAACCGCTCGGCCAGACTCAGCGCCGTTTGGGCGAGGGTGATCGCCACAGCAAGCTGGTAGGCATCCTCGAAGGCTTGACTCAGCGCGAGCAGGCGACTGAGCAGGTTGGGCGTGGTGTCGGGCTGGCGCGGCAACCACCAGTGCAGTAGCTCCCTATGTTCAAGCGGTTCCAGCGTGGCGAGGCGTTCCAACAGGTCGGTTTCCAGCGCCGGGTTGCCCGTGACCAAGGGCAGCAGCGCGACCAACTCCTGCTCGGCCTGCGTCTTGGCACCGCGCCGGTGCGCCAACGCGGCCCGACTAAACCCCACCAGCCAGCGCAGTTTGTCGCTCGGCGGGGCTTCGGCGGCAACGCGCAGCAAGCGCTCAACGAGAGCCAAATCGCCCCCGCGTCAGCGCCTCCGCCGTGAGGCGCATAAACTGGTCGAGTGCATCAGCTTCGCCAGCGAGGAAAATGAGGGTGAGGGCTTCGTCCGTTTGCCCCATGCGGTGGTAATAAGCCACAGCGCGGGCACAACTCTCGCGGAAAGTTTCGGGTGCGTGGCGGGCCAAACAGGCCAGCGCGGCCCGCCGCACCACCGGGTGCAAGGCTTCCCCCGTCAACAAACCCTGCTTGCTCAAAGCGCGTACCAGTTGGTCAAGATCAGCCTCCGGCGGCAAGCCAGGCACTTGGAGGGCGCGAATGGCATCACGGTCACTGAAGGTTCGCAGCAGACAGCCGTAGCGCAGCAACAGGCTCATCTGGTGGTCTTGCGCGCTCCCCTGCTCAAAGCGCTCGATAAAGCGCTCGGTCAGAAACTCCTCGACGACCTTCAGCCCCTGGCTGCCCTCGGTGCCGGGCGGCGGCAGCGTGAAGTCTTGGGGCGACGGCGGGTGCCCTTGGGCCACCGCCGCACGCACGATGTTGATAGCCAAGGTGAGTAACAGCGGCACCCCGGCGCACAACTGCGTAATGGCCTGCCGCAACGCCTGATCCGTAATGCCCTCGACGGTAAGCCAAGCGTTGCACGAAGGCGCGTCGAGCTGTTGGAGTTCGTCTTTGAGCAATGGCGCTTCGTGTGGTCGTCGCGTTGGCATTGGTGGCTCAAAACGCCCCGCGCAGAACAGCAGCAGCCGTTCGGTCAAGGTAAAGCGCAGTTCGTCCAACAGCGCCAGCGTTTCAAGCGGGGCCACCCCAACCGTATCCACCAGCAAAATGAGCAGACGGTGCGGCAGATAGTTCGTCGCTTGCGGCGGCATCGTCACCAGCGCCGGGAGTTGCTGGCGCACCAAGCGGCGGAAGGCGTCCATAAACTTCGGGGGCAGATGCGTCTGCGCGGTCGCATCAGGCGCGTTGCTGAGCAGCGAGCGACATTCCTGCAAGGTATCAAAGAAACCCCACCGGCGCTTCGTCTTGCCGCTTGCGGCCAACCCGTTGAGCACAGCGGTGAAGAAAACGGGCGGCGTGCTGTCCGCCGTGAGCGTAACAAACACCACGTAGGGCGTCACAGCCAAGCGGTGCGCCTCGTGGGCGATGCGTTCAAGGAGTGTGGACTTGCCGATACCGCCGATACCGGCAAAGCCGTAGTGGCTGCCGACGCGCTGCTCGATCATACGGCGGGCGGTGTTCAGTTCAGGCTCGCGGCCAACGAAGTGCGGGGGTGCTTCTGGCATGAGGAGCCTCGGTTACGGTTGCTGATTGTAGATTGTAGAGCGTTGCGACCTACAATACGGCGAAGGGTCGCGAAAAAGTATACCGACCCAGATTGGGCGGAAACGCCCTTTTAACGAAGCGAGGAATGCAGCGAAGGCTTCCCAATGCGGAACACTAGTCCCTACCGCGTATCGGTCTCTAAGATTTTGGATTTTAGATTGCAGATTTGCTGCAACAGGACGCGCTTTGGCGATCTCACGCAAAGCCGCAAAGCCGCAAAGAGCATGGTGCAGGTTTCAATGCTAAAGCTGAATCTGTCGCTTCTGAACCCTGATCTTACACAACCAGCCCACCTGAGTCCAAGGCGCTGAGTATGGCAGCACCGATGTGAGGCCAACGCACCCACCAACCGGGGAGCGGGCGCGTGCTCAGCATGGCCCAAGCTATAGCGACTTGTGGGTCGGCAAAGGCGAATGCGCCGCTGCCACCTGCGTGGCCGAAGGTTGCGGGCGAGGCTTTTGCGGGGGTGTAGTAGGGCCGTTTTGCGCCACGTAGCTCAACGCCGAGACCCCACGGGCAGGGTGTCCAGCGGAGGAAGCCGGGGGTGCCGCCTGCGAGGCCGCCTGTTTGGTCGCTGGTCGCCTCGGCGGTGAGCGACGGCGGCAGGAAGCCTGTTGGGACGCCCGCAAAGGCGCGTACCAGGGCCAGTGCGCCGGTTGCCGTGGTGAGGAGACCGGCCCAGGGCAGTGCCAGGTCACGCCAGAACAGTGAGTTGAACGGTTCCAGGGCGGTACCGGTATGTTCGCCCAGTCTGCCGCCAAGTTGGGCGGCGGGGCGCGGCAGGTTGGCACCGAGATAGCCTTCGATGCCCAAAGGCGTCAGCACTAGGTTGGTGAGAGCGGTTGAGAACGGTTGGCCGGTCAGCCGTTCGACCATGAGCGCCAACAGTCCGTAGCCGAGGTTGCTGTAGCAGACCTCGGTGCGGGGCGGTGTGCTGAGCGGGACGGCCAAACAGGCGCGGGCGAGGGTCGGCCAGTTTAGCCCCAGCGCATAGGGGACGGTGTTGGGCGCAAAGTCAACGGGCAGGCCACTGGTGTGACAGAGCAGTGTGCGCGGGGTGACGCCTGGTTGGGCGGCAGCCGCGTCGGGGAGGAGCCGCGTCAGTGACTCGTCGAGGGTCATGGCTCCGGCGGCGATGAGTCGCAGCACCGCGAGGGCGGTCGCCAGTTTGGTGAGCGAGGCCACGGGGAAGAGGGTGGTGGGGCTGAGGGCCATGCCAGTCGCATCGGCCCCAAGCCAGAGGGGTTCAGCGGCACTGTCGCCTTGGGCCACCGCGAGCACCATGCCGGTCACTGCCTCTGCTTGGAGTACGGTGTCTAGGGTGGGGCGCACGGCTGCTTGCCACGTTTGGGTCATAGCGAATTTGCCTCTTAGACAAGGTTTCAGGGGCCAGGTTTCAGGTTTCAGGGGCCAGGTTTCAGGTTTCAGGTCGAGCGCAGCGGGGATCTCACGCAAAGGCGCAAAGGCGCAAAGTTGCGAGAGGTTGAAACGTCTGGGCGTAACTTGACACCAACTACAGCCATTGCGATAATCCCGGTTGCACTGGGTTCGGTACCCCGTCATGGTACCAGACGAAACGGCAGCGCCTGATGATCGCACCACAAAGGCACAAAGCGCACAGAGGGCGACCTGGTGAGTTTGGCGTCGTGGTGTCCTTTGTGCCTTTGTGGTGCATGAGAAAATCTCGTCGTAGGACTAAAATCTGCAATCTATAATCGCAGTAGCGCAAAAATCACCCCGTCACCCATGTCACGCTGAGCGGAGCGAAGCGTCCCGGTGGGCATCATCATCGCCGGGAC
>CAIRDL010000021.1 GCA_903877345.1 uncultured Oscillochloris sp.
GGGGCTAAAGCCCCTACTACGAACGGCCCCGCACGGGGCTAAAGCCCCTACTACGAACTACGTATTTGTCAAGCTGAAGCTGCCCGTTTTGAACCGTGATGTTGCGCGACTGCACGCCACGTCCTGTTGCGGCAAATCTGCAATCTGCAATCTGCAATCTAAAATCTAAATCCCGTAACGATAATTCTGTACAAACTCGACCAAGCGGCGCACATTGTCTTCGGGGGTTTCGGTGAGAATGCCGTGACCGACGTTGAAGATGTGGCCGGGACGCCCGGCGGCGCGGTCGAGGATGGACTTGGCGCGGCGCTCGATGGTGGCCCAATTGCCGTGCAACGTCATCGGGTCGAGGTTGCCCTGCACCGCGATGTCGTGCCCGTACTGCGCCCACCCGTCATCCAGGTTGATGCGCCAGTCAAGGCCCAACACGTCAGCGCCGGTCTGCCGCAGCAGGGGCAGCAAGCCATTCATGTCGGTGCCGAAATAGACAATCGGTGCCAACTCAGTCGTGCCCGCCGGGGCAGCTTTGGCGAGCAGCGCCCGCGTCTGGTCAATCGCCGCCTTGGTGTGGGGCAGCACATATTCGGTGTAATCTTCGGGGCTGAGCGCACCGGCCCACGAGTCGAAAATTTGCACCAGGTCGGCACCGGCTTTAATCTGGGCCACCAGATAAACCGCCACCAAGTCGGACAGTTTCGTCATCAGGGCGTGCCAACTGGTCGGGTCGTTGTACATCATCGCTTTGGTGCGGCGATAATCTTTGCTGCCGCCACCCTCAATCGCGTAGCTCGCCAGCGTGAAGGGCGCTCCGCTGAAGCCAAACAGCGCGGTCTCGGCGGGCAGCGCGGCCTTCACCAACTCCAGCGCCTTGAGCGTGTAGCCCGAGGTTTCGTAGGGATCGTAGGGGCGCAACGCCGCGATGTCGGCGGGGGTGCGAACGGGGTTGTGGATGACGGGGCCTTCACCCTTTTCAAAGGTAAGCTGAATGCCCAGCCCTTCGAGCGGCGGCAGAATGTCGGCGAAAATGATCGCGGCGTCCATGCCGAACGCCTCAATCGGTTGAAGTGTCACCTCGGCGGCGACCTCCGGGAGCTTGACCATCTGCATGAAGCCGTGGCGCTCACGCACGGCCCGGTACACCGACATATAACGCCCCGCCTGACGCATCAGCCAAAGCGGCGTTCGATCCGTCGGCTGCTGCCGACAGGCTTGCAAGATACGATTGCTCATCAGAAAAAACTATCCCTTCATCCAGCGCACGGCCTCTTTGGCCCAGTAGGTGATAATCATGTCGGCCCCAGCGCGGGCAATGCTGGTCAAACTCTCAAGGGCAACCCGCCGCTCGTCAATCCAGCCCTTTTCAGCCGCAGCCTTGACCATGCTGTACTCGCCGCTGACTTGATAAGCCGCCAGCGGCAAGTTGAACTGCTCCCGCACCTTGGCGATGATGTCGAGATACGCCAGGGCCGGTTTGACCATCAGCATATCCGCGCCTTCCGCCACATCAAGCGCCACCTCGCGCAACGCCTCGCGGGCATTGCCGGGATCCATCTGGTACTGCCCACGGTCGCCAAAGCTGGGCGGACTCTCGGCAGCGTCGCGGAACGGCCCGTAGAAGGCCGAAGAATACTTGGCGGCGTAGCTCATCACGACGGTGTGAGTCAGGCCCGCCGTGTCCAGGGCACCACGAATCCCGCTGATCATGCCGTCAATCATGCCGGAGGGCGCGATGATGTCGGCCCCGGCTTGGGCGTGAACGACCGCCGCTTTGCCGAGCAACTCGCGGGTTACATCGTTGAGCAGGTAGCCTTCACACAGGTGCTCGTCATAATTCGGCGCACCGGGCGTGTTAATGACGCCGCAGTGACCGTGGGTGGTGTACTCACAAAAACACATGTCCGAGATGATCACCAACTCGGGTAGCGCTTTTTTAATCGCGTAAGCGGCGCGGGGCACAATCCCGTCGGGGTCAAAATTCTCGCTGCCCACGTCATCTTTTTTTGTGGGAATGCCGAACAGTAGCACGGCGGGAATGCCTAACTCGGCAATTGCTTCGGCTTCGCGCACGACCGTGTCCACTGAAAATTGACTATGCCCTGGCATCGAGACAATCGGCTTGTTAACCCCGGCCCCGTGGCGAATAAACAGCGGCGCGATCAACTGATCGGCCCGCAGCGTCGTCTCACGCACCATCCGTCGCAAGCCCTCAGTCTGGCGCAAGCGGCGGGGGCGAATGGTCGGAAAAGACATGGCACTACCTCCGAGCAACGTGAGCCACCAGGGCTTCAACCAGCCCCGTTTCGGTGTACGTCGTGGCGACCAGCGTGGGCGCAAGGCCCAGTTCGCGACAAACATCAGCCGTCGCCGGGCCGATGCAGGCAATGATGAGGCGGCGGGCAGCGGCAACGCCCGCCTCGCCCACCTGAAGCGTAAAATAGCGCGCCGTCGAGCCACTGGTGAAGAGAATCGCGTCAAGTCCGCCGTCGGCCAGCAGACTCGCCAATTCAGCCCCGCCAGGCGCAGGCACCGTTTTGTAGGCGACCACGCGGTCAACCAGCGCCCCAACCTCGCGCAAGCGTTCTTCCAGCGTCGGGCGGGCGAGATCAGCGTTAGGCAACAACACGCGCCGCCCGACCGGGTCGCCCAGCGCCGTCACCAGTTCCTCACCGATGAAGCGCTCCGGCATTCCGGCGGGTTCAACACCGAGCAGCTCGCGGCAGGCGGCAGCGGTGGCAGGGCCAACCGCCCCAATTTTCAGCGAGACGCGCCCGCCGAGGTGCGGTGCGCGTCCCTTCAGCCCCTCGGCTACCGCCTCAACGGCGGTGACACTGGTGAGCAGCAGCCACTCGTAGACGCCCGCCTCAAGACGGCCCAGCGCCGTCGCAAACGCAGCCAAATCATCGGGCGGCGCGTGGGCAATCGTCGGGCGGATCACCGGCTCAGCACCGAGGGCGCGCAGGCGGTCGGCCAGCCCATCGGCCCGCTCCGCCGCCCGCGTCACCAGGACGCGCAAGCCTGCCAAGGGCAGAAGTTCGTTCGTCGTCATGACCTACCGGCTTGCCAATTCAGCCAGAATCACACTCGCCCCTTGGGCAATCAGATCCTCCGCCAAATCGGTACCCAGCGCATCAGCATCGGCGGGCGCACCGGCCCGCGTACCGCGCACCACCGTCATGCCATCGAGCGAACCGACGAGGCCGCGCAGCGTCAGCCCATCCTCAGCGATGACCGCGTAAGCAGCAATCGGCACCTGACAGCCGCCCTCAAGCCGCCGTAGGAAGGCCCGCTCCGCCAGGGCGGTAGCGCGACTCGCCGCGTGATCCAGCGGAGCCAACAGCGCCAGGGTTGCCGCATCGTCAGCGCGGCACTCAATCGCCAGCGTACCCTGCGTGACCGCCGGCAGCATCAGTTCAGCGGGAATCGGCCAGGCCACGAACGTCGCCCCATCGCTGGTGACGATGCCATCGGCCCCGACGAGGCCCAGGCGAATAATGCCCGCCGAAGCAAGCACCAGCGCCTCGAACTGACCCTCGGCCAACTTACGGAGGCGCGTGTCCACATTCCCCCGGACATCGTGCAGATCCAGGTCGGGCCGCAGCGCCCGCAGTTGGCAGGCGCGGCGCAGCGAACTCGTCCCGACCACGGCACCCTGGCGCAGATCCGCCAGACCCGTCACGGCACCAGCACCCGCCGGGGTAACAATCACATCGCGGGGGTCGGCCCGTTCGGGGAACGCCGCCAGAGTCAGCCCATCGGGGACGAGCGAAGGCAGGTCTTTGGAGCTATGGACACAGAAATCAACCTCATTGGCGAGGAGGGCCTGCTCCAACTCCTTCACAAACAGGCCCTTATCGCCAACCGCCGAGAGGGCCACATCAAGAATCCGGTCGCCCTTGGTGCTAATGACCTGTAGTTCGACCTCAAGCCCCGGATGGAGGGCGCGCAGGTGGGCTGCGATCATTGACGACTGCGTCAGGGCCAGTTTCGAGCCACGGGTGCCGAGGATAAGCTTCGACATTTAGATCGACTCCAAATTAAACAGATCCGTAACCATCGCCGCATAGCGCTGGCCGTCGCCCTGGGCTGCGGCATCGCGCAGACGCCGGGTGGGCGGGTGCAGGATCTTATTGACAATACTGCGGGTCAAACCTTCAACCACATTGCGCTGTTCGGGCGAGAGATCAACGAGGCGGCGCATCGCCCGTTCGACCTCGGCGTTCCGCAGCGCCTCGACGCGCTCACGGAGCAGCGTCAGAGCCGGTACGGCATCCTGGGTGTGACACCAAGCCTGGAAGGCGGCGACCTCCTCGTTGGCAATCGCCTCGGCGGCGGTTGCGGCGTTGGCGCGCTGGCCCAAGGTGGCGCGGACAACTTCTTGCAGGTCGTCAACGGTGCAGAGATGTGCGCCGGGCACCATGCCAACATCGTTGGCGAAATCACGCGGCACAGCGAGGTCAATCAAGAGCATCGCCGGGTCGCCGTCATGGCCGCCCAAGGCGTGGGCGCGGGTCTTCTCGGCCATCGCGGCCGCAATGTGTTCGCGGTAGATGATTGGCACGGGCGCGGCGGTCGAGCTAATCACAATGTCAGCGCGGGCCAGACAATGGGCGAGATCATCGAAGCCATGCGCCGTCGCGCCGTAGCGCTCGGCCAACTCACGGGCGCGGGACAGCGTGCGATTGACGATCATCAGCGTGTCGGCACCGTTCGCCAACAAGTTCTGCGCCGCCAACTCACTCACCTCGCCGCCGCCGACCAAAAGCACCGAGCGGCCCGCCAATTGGCCGAGCCGCCGTCGGGCCAGTTCCACGCCCGCCTGAGAGACGCTGGCCGCCCCTTGGCCGAGGGCGGTTTCGGTGCGGGCGCGTTTCCCTGTCGTCAGCGCATGTTGGAAGAGCCGATGCAGCACTGGCCCCAAGCTGCCCGCCATCTGCGCCTGCTCATACGACGTACGAACCTGGCCCTGGATTTGGGCCTCACCGAGTACCAGCGAGCGCAGGCCCGCCGACGTAGCGAACAGATGCCGTGCGACACTATCGCCGTTGAAGAAGAAGAGGGTATGGACGAATTCGTGGTCGTCAAGGCCGTGAAAATCAGCCAGAAACCGCACCAGACTCTGTGCTGTACTTGTGCCGTGGGTGACCCCATAGATCTCGACGCGATTACAAGTTGAGAGGATGACCGCTTCAGCCAAGGGTGCCGGATTGGTACCCTGCGGGGTCGTGAGTTGCGCGAGCGCGGCGGGGATGTCTGTGGTGCTGAAGGCCAGCCGTTCACGAATCTCCACAGGCGCTGTTGTGTGATCGAGCCCAGCCAGGAGGAGCTTCATGCCGAGAACCTCTGTGTTTCTCAACCTTATCTTAGTGAATCTGAACGGTCGTGAACAGTATCACAGTCCTGTGAACGTGTCAAACCTTCACCAAAACAAGGTACTTTTCATAGTCGAAATCGCCTGCACGTTGGACGGGCCATCCGTCCAAAAACGCTCAGGCGTCACCGGCGACAGCGATCAGGGTTGTGAGACTCTGCTGCTCGTTACGGAAGGCTGAAACATCAATGCGACGGAGGAGCACGAGGGCCACGCAGAGCATGAGGCCCTCAAGGAAGAAGACCGTGGTATAACCGCCGGTTCCACTGCCCAGCGCAGCCCCGGCCACATCACGTACCAC
>CAIRDL010000022.1 GCA_903877345.1 uncultured Oscillochloris sp.
ACTACCGCAAAAGGCGCGCTGTCACGCTGAGCGCAGCGAAGCGTCCCGGTCGGGATTCTTCGCTGCGCTCAGAATGACAAGACGCCTCACAGCGTTACTTTTGCGATAGTGCTTCTAGACGTTTCAGACAACTTCTAAACCATCCCCTCACCAGACCTAAACAGATTCTATATATCTGCCTGCTACGATGAGAGGGTCAGGTGTCAGGTGTCTAACCTCCAACTCCCATCCCCCACCTTGCTTTAGCGAAAATAGGAACAACCCAATGCAACCAAAGACCGTCAACCGCACGACCGTTAATCTGCTTCTCGACGGCGTCATCTTCGTGGCGTTCTTAGTCGCCACCGCCCCAGAATTCACGGGCCTTGCCATTCACGAATGGTTGAGCATCGTCTTTGGGGCTGCCGTCATCACCCACTTGCTGCTGCACTGGAACTGGGTCGTCCAAGTGACGCGGCGTTTCTTCGGCAAAGTCACCTGGACCTCGCGGGTGAACTACATCCTCAACAGCTTGCTCTTCATCGGCATGACGGTGATTATCTTCACGGGCCTGATGATTTCGGAAGAAGTGCTGCCGCTCTTCGGCCTCCGCCTAGTGCGTGATGGGCTTTGGCTATACTTGCACAGCGAGGCGACCGACCTGACGCTGCTCGTCCTTGGCTTGCACGTCGCCCTGCATTGGCGCTGGATCGTCAATGCGACGAACCGCTTGTTGGGCAATCCCTTCCAACGGCGGCGGGCAACACAGAGCAAGCTTGCGGGTGCGAAGCAAACCACGGAGGTGCGCTGATGAAGACGTTCTTACGTACCATTGCCATTCTGGCCGCAGCCTTGGCCGTCGTTGGGCTAACCATCGCCTTCAGCAACACGACCTTCGGCCATGCGCTGCGGATGCGCGGCGCGGGCGGCGAAGAGTCTGGCCGCGAACGGGTTGAGCAATCCCACCAAGGCGACGTTACGGCCCAGGGCTTCCCGCCCCGCAACGGCCAACGCCCCGAGAGGTCGGGGGAACGTGAAAGCTATAGCCCGCATCTCGGTGGCATCACCGAGGTGGTGAAAAGTCTAATCAAGATCACTGCAGTCGTCGTGTTGGTGGTGCTTGGTGGGTGGACACTCGGGTGGGGCCGTCGCAACCTTCCCCGGCCACCCAAGGCTGAACCTGGGTCGCCACCGCCCGCCTAAACCATCTGATTCGTGATCCGTGATCCGTGATCGGTCAGGGTGCAAAACGAATCACGGATCACGGATCACGCCGGACACGGTTCGTGGCTACTTTACAGGTTGAGCACGCGCAAGATGTTCTGCTGCGCTTGTTCTGAAACCTTGTCTTGGCGGCTCTACACCAACGACGCCGCCTTGCCGCTGCTCAGGCGGGCGGCGTGGACGATAGCCGTGAGAAAGGTGGACTTGAGCGGCGCAATCGCATTGACGACCGTGGTGAAGGGCGTCTGCTCAAGCAAATGGACAACCCGCGCCAACGCCTCGTAGCCCCAGCCCTCAAGATTATCGAGCAGCAGATCGCCAAGCTTGCCCCGCTCAATCGCCATCGCCACCATACGGTCGAAGGTGGTTTCGGGCGTAAAGACGCGCTGCACACGCGGTTGCATCGTCAGGGCACCCTGCTTACAGGCGGCGTAACACACGCCACACCCCAGACACAACTCGGCGTCACGCACGGCCCACCTGCGCTTCCGCCCCGCAACCTCACCGTCGTTTATCGTCAGCGCGTTGACCGGACAAACCTTCGCGCAGCGCCCGCAACCTCGGCAGCGCTCAGGGTCAATCAGCGCAATCCAGTTCGAGGTGACGATGGCATTGCGGATGTCGAAGCGGCGAATCGCGTTCATCATGCCGCACGAGCAGCCGCAACAGTTGCAAATGTAGCTCACCTTGCGCTGCACATTG
>CAIRDL010000023.1 GCA_903877345.1 uncultured Oscillochloris sp.
GGCCCAGATGATTGCGTTGGGCGAGATTGATGCGGCCATCGGCGGCGGCGCTGAGGTGATGAGCCGCAGTCCGTACAGCGTGCCAACCCTGCGCTGGGGCGCTCGCATGAACGATGCCAAGCTGGTTGACATGATGGTGGGGGCGCTTTCTGATCCCTTCGACGACTATCACATGGGCGTCACCGCCGAGAACATCGCCGCCAAGTGGGGCATTAGCCGCGAAGATCAGGATGCCTTGGCGGTCGAGAGCCATCAGCGCGCTGCGGCGGCTATCGCCGATGGTCGCTTCAAGAGCCAGATCCTGCCGATTCAGATCAAGGTCAAGGGCGGCATGCAGCCCTTCGATACTGACGAGAATGTGCGCGGCGAGAGTACCGTCGAGAAGATGGCGAAGCTGAAGCCGGTCTTCCAGAAGGACGGCAGTGTCACCGCTGGCAATGCTTCGAGCATCAACGATGCGTCCGCCGCCGTGGTGCTGATGGAGCGCGGTGCCGCCGAGCGCCGTGGCTACAAGCCGTTGGCCCGTTTGGTCGGCTATGCCCACGTCGGCGTTGAGCCGAAGTATATGGGCATTGGCCCCGTGCCTGCCGTCAGGCGGGTGCTTGAGCGCACTGGCATTCGTTTGGAAGAGATTGACATTTTCGAGGTCAATGAGGCGTTCGCCGCCCAAGCTCTGGCTGTTAGTCGGGATCTGGGGCTGCCCGCCGACAAAACCAACCCCAACGGCAGCGGGATCTCCCTTGGTCACCCCATCGGGGCCACCGGTGCCATCCTCGCGGTGAAGTCGGTCTACGAACTGCAGCGCACCGGGGCACGTTACGCGCTGGCGACGATGTGTATCGGGGGCGGTCAGGGGATCGCGGCCATCTTCGAGCGTCTGTAAACAAAATTGCGGCGTAGACCGGGTTCATCGGTCTACGCCGCGCCGTGTTGGGCAGTTTTCAGGGAGGGAAAACGCTCCCTGAAAACGCACTCCCTCAGCATTACCAAAGGGGAAACCGAAATCATGGGTAAGTTGGACGGACGAGTGGCCATTGTGACGGGCGGCGGACGTGGGATTGGCAAGGCGATTGCGATTGCGTTGGCGGCTGAAGGCGCACGGGTGGCGGTGAACTACAACACCAGCAACTCCCACGCCGAGGAGGTGGTGAACGAAATCAACGCGGCTTGGCGTGACCGTAGCGAGTCCCAGGGCGGCAGCGACACCAGCGCGGAGCACGCCGTCGCCATCAAGGCTGACGTGAGCAAGTCTGACGAGGCCCGGCAGCTCATTCGCTCGGTGCATGAGCGTTGGGGGCGGCTCGATGTGCTGGTCAATAATGCGGGTATCACCCGTGACAAGTCCATCCGCAAAATGACCGACGATGATTGGCTTGAAGTCATTCAGACCAACCTGAACGCGGTTTTCTTCTGCACCACCGCTGCAATGCAGCCGATGATTGAGCAGAAGTACGGGCGGATCATCAGCATCAGTTCGATGAACGGCCAAACGGCTGCCTTCGGCCAAGCGAATTACGGGGCCAGCAAGGGTGGCATCATCTCTTTCACGAAGACGATTGCCCTTGAGTTGGCGAAGTTCAACATCACGGCCAATGCGATTGCTCCGGGCTTCACCCTTACCGATATGCTCTCGAAGGTGCCCGAGGCGGTGCAAGACCAGATCAAGTCGAAGATTCCCCTGGGTCGCTTTGGCTTGCCTGAGGAGATCGCCAAAGCGGTGATCTTCCTGGCGGCTGATGCCGACTATATCACCGGCGCGCAGATCAATGTCAACGGTGGCGCCTACATGTAGGAGGGCCGTGGCGCGTAGGCAGTATGGTAAGCGCCGTGGCCTGACTTGGCTTTGCGCCAAACGCTGGCCGTGGCGCTGACCATGCTACCTACCTAAGTGGTGTTCCGTTCGATAATCTCTTTGACTTCGCTGGAGTAGCCCTCCCAGGCTTGGAGCATTTCGTGGTTCATGCGCTTCTGCAGATTGATCGCATCGGCGATGGCTTGCTCTGCCGAACCGCGCAGACTACGGCTGTAATCCCAATTTTTCAGTACGACATCGAAGGCCATATCCGTACTCGCCGTCAAGAGTTCGCTCCAAGCACGCATCGAGCGCAGCATAATGTCGGCTGTGTCGCTGTACTGTTGGCGCATCCGTTCCTGAAGTTGTTCGATTTCCTCGCTTGGCATAGTGCCGCTCCCAGTGTCATGGTACATAGCGGACAACACACTGCGTCGCATCACAGTGCATGAAGGCTCTGTCGTTGGCGTTAGTTCGGCGATTAGCACAATGGTAGCACCTGTAGTTACAGGTCAGTTTGATGACGAGACTAGCCAAGACGGCTTGCTCCTCACCCGTTTGGCCCCGCCCGCCCAGCAGACTCGGTTGCTACGCCGCCAACGGGTTGAGGCGTACCTTGCTGCCGCGCTCGATTTTCCCCTTTGTGTGGTGATTGCCCCGGCGGGTAGCGGCAAGACGACGGCGCTGGCGGCGCTGGCGGCGCATGGCGGTTGGCCCGCTGCTTGGTGCCGCGCCTGTGCCGATGATGATGCCGCCCGCTTTTTGCGCCATTTGGCGGCGGCTTTTCGTACCATCGCGCCGCTTGACGAAGGCCGGATCGGCGCGGTGCTGGCTCGCATCACGGCGGACGATACCGCTGGCCCCGCCCTCGACGCTTTGGTCAATGAATTGGCGGCAGCCCTCAATGACGACACGCTGTTGGTGATTGACGATTACCACCTCGTTGATGCCGCCCCTGCCCTGCGGGCGATTGTCGAGCGCTTGATCGCCATTCAGCCCCTGCGGCTCCATCTTACCCTGGCGGCGCGGTGCGAACCGACCCTCGCCGTCATCACCCCCGCCCGACTGCGCGGTGAACTGCTGATTGTTGGCCCCGCCGATCTCGCCTTCGATCTCGATGAAGTGCGGGCGCTCTGGGGTTTGGCCGGGCAGCCCCCGCCTCCCGATTCGCCCACCCGCCTTGAGGGTTTGTTGAACGCCTCCCGTGGCTGGCCGCTCGCCGTCCAGGCGGCGATTGGGGCCGAGGATTGGCGTACCTCCCTTGGCCTCGGTGGGCCTGCGCCGCTCGATGACTATTTGGCCCGCGAGGTCTTCGCGGAATTGCCCCCCGAACTCCAGCGCTTCCTGCTCCAAACTGCTGGCTTGCGCCGCTTTATCCCCGACCTCTGCACGCTCGTCGCCGGTGGTGTGGCGCCCGAACCTTATCTTACGGCCTTGGAACGGCGGCACCTTTTCATTGAGCGCGATAGCGAGGGCTTTGTCACCCTCCAGCCAATCTTTCATGCGTTCCTCGACCGCCAGGCGCACCAGGCTTTGCCCGCTTGGCACGAGATGCACCGCCGGGCGGCGTGGTTCTATCGGCAGCGTAATGACCCCGCCGGGGTGATGTATCACCTTTTGCAACTCGGCGATGAACAACCCGCGACGGTGGCCCTTGTCGAGTTTGCCCCAGCGCTCATCGCTTCCGGCCACGCTGAACACGTCCTTGAGTGGTCGCGCCGCCTGCCCCTTGCCTCGCGTGAGACGCCGCAGTTGCTTGAGGTGCAAGCCGGTGCGCTGCGTCAAATCGGGCGTTACCAAGAGGCGCTGCGGACGTACGCCGCTGCTGAGTACGCCTTCGCTGCTGTGGGTGAGCTTGACGGTCAGGTGCGGAGTTTGCGCGGTCAGGCCGAGGTGTATCTCGATACGGTGCAACCCGCCCACGCC
>CAIRDL010000024.1 GCA_903877345.1 uncultured Oscillochloris sp.
CACGTATTCCGATCAACTGATCATTGCGATGAAGTGGGCCTTGGCCGATTGGAAAACCAAGGGCAACACGGGTGCGCCGAAATTTGCCTACCTGATCAATGACAGCCCCTTCGGACGCTCACCCCTGGCTGAGGGCACCGCTTTCGCCAAGGCCAATGGCGTTGCCGATCCCCTTGAGGTGCCTTCGCCCAAGGGTGCCACCGACATCACCGGACAACTGACCCAGATTAAGGACTCCGGCGCGAACTACGTCTTCATCCAAAACACCTCGGCCCCGGCGAAACTTGCCCTGGGCGGGGCGAAAGGTCTCGGCCTGAAAGCGCAGTTCGTCTGTCTGAACTGGTGCGCCAACGAGTTGCTGATCAAACTGGCGGGTGCCGATGCTGAGGGCGTTGTGGGCACCATTCCCTTCAGCCCCAGTGGCCCTGGAGCCGAACTGGCGCTGAGCTATGCCAAAGCCAACGGGATTGACTTCGGTGGTGCCGACAGCAGCTTTGTCCAGGGCTGGACGGCCTTGTCTATCTTGGTGGCCGGCATGGAGAAGACCGTCAAAGATGGCAAACCGCTGACCGGCGAGAACATCAAGGCCAGCCTCGAAACCCTGGCGAACTTCGACACTGGCGGCGTCACCCAGCCCATCACCTTCACCGCCACCGACCACGCCGGCTCCAAGGCCCTGCGCGTCTTCCAGGTGAAGGGCGGCAAGTGGGAGCCGCTCACCGAGTTTATGACCGCGAAGTAACCGTTTCTAGCGGGAGGTCGCAGGGGGGCTCGGCCCCTCTGCGCCTTTTTATCTATGCTCGCACTCAACAATATCGAGGTCATCTATAGCGACGTGATCTTGGTGCTGAAGGGGCTTTCGCTCGAGATCAAAACGGGCCAAATCGTCGCCCTCCTCGGCTCGAACGGCGCCGGGAAAAGCACCACCCTCAAGGCTATTTCGGGGCTACTCAAAGCCGAAAACGGTGCCGTCACCGACGGCGAAGTGCGCTTCCTCGACCAGCCCATCCATAAAAAGGATGCCGCCGCGATTGTCCGCATGGGCATCTTTCAGGTGATGGAAGGGCGGCGTGTTTTCGAGCACCTGACGGTCGCGGAGAACCTGCGCGCCGGGGCGTACATCCAAAAGGGGGCCACGCTCCAGCAGGATCTTGAGCTTGTCTACGGCTATTTTCCGCGCCTGCGCGAGCGCCAGAACCAAGTTTCCGGCTTCCTCAGCGGCGGCGAACAGCAGATGCTCGCCATCGGGCGGGCGCTGATGGCCCATCCCAAGCTGATCATGCTCGACGAACCTTCCCTCGGTCTCGCCCCGCTATTGGTTGAAGAGATTTTCCGCATTATCAAGCGGATTAACAAAGAGCAGGGCACGACGATTCTGCTAGTTGAGCAGAATGCGCGTCTGGCGCTCGAAGCGGCGGATCACGCCTACATTATGGAAAATGGGCGCATTGTGCTTGACGGTGTCCCTTCCGACCTGCGCGACAACCCCGACGTGCGCGAGTTCTACCTCGGCCTGAATGAGGTCGGCGGGCGCAAGAGCTACCGCGAGGTGAAGCACTACAAGCGCCGCAAGCGCTGGCTTTCTTGAGCCAAGGGGTCAGGTGTCGGGTGTCAGGTGCCGGGTGTTAGGTGCTAGGTGCCGGGTGTCAGGTTGAGTGCAGCGGGATGCCCGGGCTGAACCTGACACCTGACACCTGACACCCGAAACCTAGCAAGCGTTTTCTCTTGCAATCTACAATCTGCAATCTACAATCTGCAATCTAAAACCCCAGGGAGTTGCCGTGGATCTCGACGCCTACTCTCGCTCGTTCGACAACCGGGTGCGTGCCATCGTTGCTTACGGCTACGCACACTCGCCCGCCTTCCGCACGCGCATGGAGGCCGCTAGCCTCGTGCCCGCCGACCTCACCACGGCGGCGGACTTGGCGCGGCTGCCGGTGCTTTCCAAGGAAGAACTGATGCACATCCAGCACCAAGGGCCAGCCTTGGGCGGAATGCTCACCGTTCCGGCGGGGCGCTTGCGCCGCATCTTCCAGTCGCCCGGCCCCATCTTCGACCCCGAACCCGACGAGGCCGACTCGTGGCGTTGGGGGCCAGCCTTCCGCGCCGCAGGCTTCGGCCCCGGCGACATCGTCCTCAACTGCTTCAGCTACCACCTCACGCCCGCCGGCGATATGTTCGAGGAAGGTGCCCGCGCCGTCGGTTGCGCCGTCATTCCGGGTGGCATCGGCGCACAAGCCCAACAGATCGAAGCCCTGATTGCTCTCGGCGTCACCGCCTACGCCGGACTGCCCAGTTACCTCAAAGCGCTGCTCGAAAAAGCCAAAGAGCTTGGGCACGACCCCAAAGCCTGGCCGCTCACCAAGGCGTTTGTCGCCGCCGAGCCGCTGCCGCCGTCGCTGCGGGCGCTCTTCGAGACCGAGTACGGCATCCGCGTCTATGACGGCTACGGCACTGCCGAGACGGGCAACTTGGGCTACAACGGCCCCGAACGGCACGGTTGGCACTTGCCCGACGATGCGCTCGTGCAGATCTGCGACCTCAACACCGGCCACCCGCTGCCCGCTGGCGCAACCGGCGAAGTGGTGGTGACGCTCTTCCGCCAGGACTACATCTTGGTGCGTCTGGGCGTCGGCGACCTCTCGGCAGTAATGACGGACGGCCCCCCGGCGAGTCTGCCGACACCGCGCCTCGTGGGTTGGCTCGGGCGTAGCGGCGACAGCGTCAAGGTGCGCGGCCTCTTCGTTCACCCGCGCCA
>CAIRDL010000025.1 GCA_903877345.1 uncultured Oscillochloris sp.
CACCCTATCCTACACTCTTTCCCTACACGACGCTCTTCCGATCTTGCCAACGGCGGTTTGGTGCGTCAGGGCGCGCAGAAACTCAACGGCATCGTGGTCGAAGGCCCGTGGGCGTGGGGCCAGCAACAGCAGCACGCCGTAGACACCCGCTTGGTAGAAGATCGGAGCCGCGAGGGCCGAGTGCGCCTCGTCCATCCCGACGGTGCCGCGCTCCTCATCACTGAGCGTGTCGCTCAACTCAGGCTCGCGCCGCTCAAGCGCCCGCCATGCGGTGAAAGCCGCCTGGGGCAAGGGGTGGCCGAGTACCCGTTGCGGTTCAGCGAAGCCCACCGCCCCGACCATCACATAGCCCTCCTCGCGCTCGTCTGGCGTCGCCTCAAGCGCGTCGTCAGCGCCATGTTCCCCGGCGGCAGTACGGAGGGCGATCATGCCGTGGCTGGCACCTGTCACTTTGAGCGCCTGCTCAAGCACATATTTTAAAATCTCGGACTGGTCTAGCGTCGTGGCGAGTTGGCTTGAAACCCGTTGGAGCGCCCGCAGTTGCTCGATGCGGGCGCGCAAGCCCGTGTCGGCCTGCGCGTAACGGGTCGCGTTCGCGATGGCCTGCGCTGCTTGGCTTGCCACAATCGTCAACAGACGGGTCTCGTCCTCGTCAAACGCCCCAACGCGGGCCGCAAACAGTTCCAGCGTGCCGAGCAGTTCTTCGCGGACGGACAACGGCACGCCCAAGTACGCACGGGCGGGCGCGCCTTTTTCCTCAAGCAATACCGCCTCGTGGTCATGCCATTCCGCCAGTTGCGGGAACGGCTGTTGCAGGTCGGCGACCCGCAGGGGGCGCTGGTGGCGCGTCAGCCAATTGGTCAATTCAGGGGCCGCTGTGGCGACGCGCAGGCCCACTTGGGCCGCCAGTTCCAACTCGTGGTTGCGAGCTTCATAGAGCCAAATGCGCGCTCCGTTGAAGTGCGCCAAGGCACGCGCACCCGCAAGAATCGCCTCCAGCGTCTCGGCCAGGGAAAGATCAGTCGTGAGGTTGCGACTGATCTGTTGGAGCAGTTCCAGTTCGGCGGCGCGCTGTTGCTCGGCCAAATAGAGCCGCCGATTGAGGATGCCGGTCGCCACTTGGGCCGCCAACACCTGCACCAAATTCCGCTCAACCTGCGAAACCTGCCGTCGGGCGCGGGTGTAGCCCACCAGCAACAGGCCAAACGGCGCATCATTGCCCCGCAGCGGCAGCAAAAGGGCGCTTCGGTAGCCGTCTTCAGCCAGGGCCGCCGCCAACGGGTTTGGGGCCGCCAGCGCCCCGGTGTCGTCAAGCACCAAGAGGTCGCTGCGTCCGACGTGGGCCAGCAGCGTCTCGGCATCGGGCAGCACACGTTCGGGGTGCGGCGCGTGCGTGTGACCGGCTTCACTATATGAACTGACGGTCTTCAGCAGGTCAGGCGTGGCTTCGTCGCGCAGCAGCACAGCGCAGAAATCGGCACCCAAGGAAAGGGCAATATTCTCCGTGGCCCGCGTGAGCATGCTCTCGACTTGGGTGGTGCTGGTACTTTCCTGACTATTCTCGTAAAGGACGTACAGTTCGCGGGCGCGCTGCTGCTGTTGGCTGAAGAGGCGCGCCGTCCGCACCAAAAGCGTGCTTTGGGTGGCGAAAATCCCAGCCAACCGCCGCACCAGCGGACTCGGCTCCGCATCAGTCAGCAGCAGCACCATGATGCCCAACAGATCCTCATGGGTCTGGAGGGGCAGCACCAGTGCCGGGTACGCCACAGGTGCCGCCGCGCTGTCGCCACGGTGCTGCACGAGACCCGGGGCAAAGGTGCCGGTCTGCACGCTGCCGGTCGCCGCCTGGGCAACGAAGCTCATGTCGCCCAGGGGCAGCGTCTGTGGGAAGACCAAGGCACCCTCGCCCGCGACAAGGAGCGTCGCTTCCCCGGCGGTCTCCTCAAGGGTGTAAATGGCCCCCAGCGTGACGCCCACCAGCGGGGCCGCTTGGGTCAGTACCGCCTGAATGAGCGCCCGCGCCTCGGCAAGACCCACCCGTTGGAGGCTGGTGTTGACGAGGTGGTTGATCTGCTCAATCCGGGTGGCTTCTGCGTGCTTTCGGTGGGTAAACAGCAGCAACGCCAACTGGGCGCTCAGCGCGGCGGCAAAATGCGGGTCAAGCCCAGCGGCCCCGCCATTGCCAAGCTGAAGGCGACCGACCAGCGCCCCCTCAGCGTGCAGGGTAAGCGGTGCCGGGTCGTCAGGCGGAGGTGCGCCCCACGTCGCCGTCGTCACCACCCGCGCATCCTCGATCACCTCAAGGCAGCCCGCAGGCACCGGCAGATAGCGCGCCAACAACGCGCCCAGTTGCGCCGCCAGACTCGCCGCATCGCGTGGCCCGCTGACCTCTTGGGCATACTGTGCGAGCTGGGCGAGCAGTTCCCAACTCGAAGTTGCCGTGGGGATGATCGTGGTATCCATAGGTCAGCCGAGCTATTCCTTGCTAAGCCACGGTGGCAGGCCACTATACCGTCTTGAGCCAAGGCAATGTTTCAGCGGTAGTGTTTCCAGCGTTACCATTGAAACCTGCAACCGCACCACACGTTCCTTGTGGCTTTGCGGCTTTGCGGCTTTGCGTGAGATCGCTGAATGGTAAAGCTGAGTTGAACTATGCCAAAGGCAATCGTGCGTGGGTGTCGTAAGGATAAACGGCTTGAACCTAGCTTTCGGATTTCAGACAAGGTTCGCAGTTACTTTGCCGTTTTGGGACACGCAAGACTACCTAATCCCCGACCCCCAACCCCCGACCCCCGACCCCCAACCCCCGACCCCTCTGACAGCAAAGGGGAGCGCGGCAATGACGACCGCGACTCCCCTTTGGCTGATCGCCCGCACCCGTCGTAGCTTACCGCGCCCGCCCAAAAATCACCCCACTCTTCCCGC
>CAIRDL010000026.1 GCA_903877345.1 uncultured Oscillochloris sp.
GACCTGCGGGCAAAGATCCTGGCCTTTATCGACTACTTCAACCGCACCGCCAAACCGTTTCGCTGGACCTACACTGGGCGGCCACTCATGGCATGAACTCGGTATGGACTTTCAGAAAGCTGTACTAGTTGCTTGATCCCGAAGGCCGTTCTTGCTTATTCGTTCCTAGCGATGCTACCAGGAAGTGCAGCGCGGAAGGTGGTCTATGCGCGAGCGTCTCGGGTATCGCCTGTCTGTAGTCGTCCTCGGCATTGATGTTGTTGTCACCCTGTTCTGTCTCCTCATCGCGGCTCAAGTTCGTTTGCGGATCAACTTTGGTCAAGAGTTGACATGGCGGGAAGCCCGCCTCTCATGGCCGATTTATGCTGCTGTTGCCGTACTCTGGACGGCGGTCTTTCTGCTGATGGGGACGCAGCGCTACTTGTTGCGCAGCGGGCTGATCGAGGGGATTGGGCGGCTGGTGGCGAGTGTCGCACTAGCAGCACTCACCTTTGCGGGCCTGCTCTACCTAACGGTGCGCGAGGTCTCGCGGCTTCAGTTCCTCTATTTCACCACCCTCAACCTCTGTGCGCTGGTAATCGTTCACCTGGTCGTACGCTCGTACATCCGGCTCCGCGCCCCACGGTCGGTGCAACGGCGCGTGCTAATCGTTGGCGACCCGCATGCCGCCGAGCAACTCACGCTGGCCTTTGCCGATCCCCAATGGTCGGGCCTGACCGTGGTAGGGTACACCAACGATGATCCCGACGCGCCGAGCCGGGTGCCGCGACTTGGCACGATTGATGAGACACCGCATTTGGTGGCGACCAAGCAGATTGACGAGATCATCTTTGCCTTGCCGCCGCAGCAACACGAGCGGATCGCCCGCCTTTCGTTGGCCCTCGTCGAACAGCCGGTGATGGTGCATATGATCCCCGGCATCCTCGACCTCGCCTTTGCCCGTACCCCCGTCGCGGCCGTGGGCGGCATTCCCCTGATCAGCCTGCGCGAGTCAGCCCTCACCTTTACCCAGCGCAGCCTCAAGCGGGCCTTCGACCTCACCGCAAGCGGCGGGTTGCTGTTACTCCTTGCCCCGCTTATGGGCCTAATCGCCCTCCAAATCAAGCGCGAGTCGCACGGCCCAGTCTTTTTCTTGCAAGAACGGATCGGCGAACATGGGCGACGTTTCCGCATGATTAAGTTTCGCAGCATGTACGCCGATGCCGAACAGCGTTGGCAAGAGGTCGCCCACCGTAACGAGAATGGGCATTTGATCCATAAACTCGCCCATGACCCGCGCATTACGCCAAGTGGGCGGCAATTGCGGCGCAGCAGCCTCGACGAGCTGCCGCAACTTTTCAATGTGCTGCGCGGCGAAATGAGCTTGGTGGGGCCACGCCCTGAGATGCCAGCGGTTGCCGCCGAGTATGAACCTTGGCAGTGGCAGCGCTTTCGGGTGCCGCCCGGCATCACCGGTTGGTGGCAGATCAATGGCCGAAGCGACCGCCCCATGCATCTGCATACGGAAGATGATCTGTATTATATTCAGAACTATTCCTTCTGGCTTGACCTCCGCATCCTCTTGAAGACCATCAGTGTGGTGTGGCAGGGTCATGGTGCCTATTAAGGGTGGAGCAGATTGGGCCATCTTGCGCTGGCTCCTGCCCCTTGTCTGTCTGCACGGCCTGATCTATTTGGCGCTGGTGCCGCCCTGGCAGCACTATGACGAGCCAGGTCACTTCGAGTATGCCCGCCTGATCGCCGAGCAAGGTGAAGTGACTACCGCCGGGGTGTTCGACCCCGCGATGCGCTGGCAGATCGTCGCCTCAATGGGGCGTTTTCGCTTTTGGGGTGACGCTCCGCCACTCTTCTCTGCTATGACAGATCCGCCCTCGCTTGGCTACGATCAGCACGTTCATCCTCCGCTCTACTATCTGCTCATCGCGCTCCCGATCCGCCTAACCCTCAGCCAACCAGTCGAGATTCAGCTTTTTGCAGCCCGCCTCGTCAGTGTGTTCCTCTACACGCTCAGTGTGGCGGCAGTGTGGCGGCTGAGCGTCGTGGTTGCCCCGGACATGCCACGCATCCACATGGCGATGCCGTTGCTGTATGCGCTTGTGCCACCCTTCGCCGCGATTATGACCGCCGTCAACAATGATGTGCTGGTCAATTTCACGGGGGCAACCCTGCTTCTGGGCTGTGCGCTCCTCATTCGCAATGGGCTAAACTGGCCCGCTTTAAGCCTGACGCTCTTGAGTGTGCTGGTCGGGGTGTTTGCCAAACGCACTGCGCTACCCTTCCTGCCGCCCCTTGTGCTCGCCCTCTTCTGGTCCGTGGTGCGACAACCGCTCCGCCTACGGCGCTGGCTGCTTATCGCGGGGGTGGTGCTGCTCGGCGTTGCCGTGGTGAGCTTACAGCTTGATACCACAGGGCCAAGCCCGAGGCTGGGGCTGCGCCCGTGGGTTAATGCGCTCGACGCCAATTACCTACGGTTGAGCCTCGACCCTATGATGCGCTCCCTCACCGATTGGGAA
>CAIRDL010000027.1 GCA_903877345.1 uncultured Oscillochloris sp.
AGAAAGAGCCGACTCTTTCTCGGTATGAGCCGACTCTTTCTCGGTATGAGCCGACTCTTTCTCGGTATGAGCCGACTCATACGCGCTATTGCGGAGCCTGCGGTTGGGCATCAGCCTCGGTGCTGCGCTTCAGTCGCGAGCGACGTTGCAACCGCCGTGTGTCTGCCCAAACGGTAACGTAGCCACGAACCTTAGCTTACTGATATAATGCGGAGGCTAGTAGGTTGCGTAGCGCCGTGCCCTTCCGTCGAGGCCGGTGTGCGGAGCCTCCGGTTGAGAACGCTCCTGAGTATTAAAGAGAGGCGTGCGATGTACCAGACGATGCCGCTGATTGAGACGCTCCAAGCTGCAACCTACGACCAGAACGTGCGGATCGGGGCGCTGCCCTTTTTCAAAGCAGTCGCAACGCGGCAACTTCACCCCGATAGCTATGTTGCCTTGCTCCGGGCACTGGTAACGATTTACGAGTCTTTTCAACAGGCACTCGTCCAGGCCAACTATCCGCTGCTCGGCACCATCTGGGATGAGCAACTCCAGAAGCAGACGCTGCTCCGGCAGGATTTGGCGGTGTTCGCCGCAGGCCCGCACCGTGAACTCCCGGCAGCAGTGGTGCGCGCCCATGTGCTGGCCGAGCAGTTCCGCCTGCGAATGGCCCACGACCCGCTTTCGCTCCTTGGGGGAGCCTACGTGCTGGCGACTTGGAATATGGGCGGGGCCGCGCTTTCCTCCCAGGTGACGCACGCGCTGGGCCTCAGCGGTACGACGGGCGTTAGCTTTTTGTCTAGCTTCGACGCCTGGGGCCAACACCACTGGCCGCGCTTTGCTGGTCGGCTCAACGCGACGCCTGTGGGCAGCGAGGCCGCCCGGCATCTCGTCCAAGCCGCACAAGAAACGCTCGACGGGATCGAAGAGTTGATTGACCAGTTGCATCCGCTCAACGAAAGCCCGACGAGCGAGTTGGTCACGCTGCTGAATCCGTTGGCTGGCAACCACCTGATCTCGAACGACATCCGCGAAGTTCAGGCCGAGATGCGGGCCGGTGAACGCACCTTGCGTTTTTTACCCTACTATGAACTGCGCTACACCCAACGGGGTCGCAAGTATACGTGGAGTGATAGCAACTGGATTGTGGCCCTTGTCGGCGAAAACCAGGCGCGAGTCAATGAGCAGATCCATTGGCTTTCGCGCTATCTGGCGACCAAGGGGATGCCGCAGTGGACGACGGAGTGCCATCTTCTGCACCTTCACGATGAACTGGTGCTGGCGATCCCCGAGAAGCGTGACAGCTACGCTAGTCTGGCCGAGGCCGCCCGGGTGCTCGCGGATGAGCGACGGCCCCTAGTCAGTGATGCGACCCTGGAAACCCTTGACACGACGTTCTACACCCGCGTTGGCCCCCAATGGAACCGCTGGCTCCCCTACTGCGGCAGCCTCCTGGGTTCAGCAGTTGCCGATGATCGCCTGGGGGTCACAGGGGCACTGGAGAATCTTCAGCGCTGGATGACCGACGCGACGCGCTTCCCGGCCCTCTGGATTGACACGGTGCATACCGTCATCAGTCAAGCGCGCCAGCGGATGCACTAAACGCGGAGCGCCGTTTCTCGCTTGCCCGTCGGCTGAAGGTGTAAAGGGGTCGGTTCTCCTTCACACTTTCAGCCGACGGGCATTTCCGTAGTTGCGGCCTCGCTCCACCAGTGGCGGCGCAGACGTTCGGCCTCTTGGCGCGCTTCGTCGGCAGCTTCGTCGAGACCTTGGGCGGTCGCGTAACCCGCAAGGTCTTCCCAAATCTGCACCTCAAGCGCTCGCGCCCGCGCACTGGCGCAGTAGGTTGCGGCGAGTTGGGCGTCCCGCTCAGCCTCGGCAAAGGCTCCCCGGGCGGCGTTGACCGCCGCGAGGAGGCGCAACGACCGGGCTTGGCCCGCCCGGTCAAGGGCGGCGTTACTCTTTGTCAGGGCCGCGCGCCCTTCAAGGAAGGCGAGGTTCTGGTCGCCCCGCGCCAAATAGGCCACCCCAATCTCAACCCGGGCGCGGATTTCGGCACTCCAGTCGCCGGTGGCCCCGGCAAGGTCGAGGGCCAGCCGATGGTAGTGCAGCGCCGTCTCGATCTGCCCGCCCGCCAACGCATTGGCCCCTAGCCCGTCGAGGCAACGGGCGGCGAGACCCTCAGAGGTGAGCAGGGCCGCCTCGACCAGCGGGATGGCGCGGCTCCGCTCAAGGGCGCGCTGTAAGCTGCGGCGGGCGAGCGTAAGCGCACCCTCGCTGGCGCGTGCGGTGCCATATGTTTCCAGGGAGGCCGCCCCAAGCAGGGCGATCTCGGCCCGAACTGCGGGGTCAGCGCGCCGCTCGAGGCGGCGCAACCCGCGCAACAGCGCCGGTGCCGCCTCGAGTACGCGGCGATTCATGCCGGTCACCAGCAGGAAACGCAGCCGGAAGTAGCGCGCATATGCCCGGTGCAGGGCTTCATCCAGATGAGCGGCCAGCACATCGAGTTGGTCGAGGTCGTAGCTCTGACTGACGTGATTGCCCGCCCGTTCGTTCACCGCAATCCGCAGCAGTAGCAGATCGAAGCGCCGTCCAGGCGAGCGAACAAAGACCAACCCCTGTTCGATGTAGCGCAGCGCGGTGTCAACACGGTACTGAAGGGCCGCTTGATGGGCGGCAACGAAGCAATAGTGGGCCTGGACTTCCCACTCTTCAGCTTGCCCCAAATGCCTGATCAGCTGATCGTAAACGGCGGGCGCTGTTCCCGCCGCGATCTCGTTTGCGTAGAAATCCTCATACCAGCGGGCGACAGCACTGTGGAGTTGCCGCCGTTGCCCGAAGAGCAGGCTCCGGTAAGCTACTTCGTGGGCAACACCGTGTTTGAAGCGGTAAACCCGCTCCGGCCCCTCCATTTCGAGGTCAATGATTTGGAGGGCCACCAGCGTATCGAGTTGTTCACGGAGCATGTCCGCTGTCGGTTGGGCCGGGTGAACCGTGCTGAGCAGCCGCAACTGGAAGGTCTGGCCGAGTACCGCCGCCACTCTGAGGGTCAGCCGGGTGGCGCTGTCGAGGCGGTCAACGCGAGCCTGGATGATGCCTTGGGCCGAATTAGAGACTTGGACGCTGAAATAGGGCTTTGCCAGGCGGGCGAGGCTGTCTTCAACACGAATCAACTGGTGTTGCCGCAGCACCCGCAAATACTCTTTGATAAAGAGCGGCTGCCCTTCGGTATGGCGCTCGACTTGCTGCCCCAAAGCACTCTCGACCGAGTGAACGCCGAGTTGCTCGCTGATCATCTGCACACTTTCGTCGCTGGTTAGGCGTCCGACCATGATGTGGGTGCAGGCCGGATGGGCTTGGAGCCAGGCCAACGCGGGCGACGGCGGGCCATCGAGAGGCCGGTGCGAGAGCGCGAGGCAGAGATGGGGTGGCCCGGCGCGCAACAGTGCGGCGGCCAAATGCAGCGAGGGTTGATCCGCCCAATGGATGTCCTCCAGGATAATCAGCAATGGCTGCTGATCCGCCAGACGAGTCACGAGGATGGACGCCAACTCGACCAAACTCGCCTCGTGTTCAGGACGATGCGGCGCACCCACTTCCGGGCGAGCACCGCCCAGGCCCAGCGCTTGGGCTAAGAGCGGAATGGCGTTCAGCAGCGGCTCTGGCAAAAGCCCGAGGGCTTGGGTCAGGCGTTGCAGTTGGATGGGCGTTGGTTCACCTTCATCAATATTGCAGAGCGCGAGGAGGACGGGTCGCCAAGCCGTGAGCGGAGCGGGCGCTTCGCTACTACTGCACTCCGTTCCGAAACCGGTGTGGCCCTGCTCACACCAATGGACAAACAACTCCTGCAACAAACAACTCTTGCCAATCCCCGACTCACCCTCGACCAAAATCAGGGTGGCGTGGTCAGTCGCGGCGACCTCTGCCGCTGCGGCCAGCAAGCGGCGTTCGTTGGGCCGCCCGACCACCACAACGGCGTCGGGGAGCGCGACACTGCTCGCCTGCGTCGCTCGGTGGCCGGCCCGTGGCGGCGTCGGGATCACTTGAGCCACGGGAATGCCCTCGGTGTGGCCTTTGGTGACGGCCATTGAGGGTACGATGGTGCTATAGCGCCCCAATACGTCGTTCCGCACGCGGCCCGAAATGA
This sequence comes from uncultured Oscillochloris sp., assembly GCA_903877345.1. Taxonomy (GTDB): domain Bacteria; phylum Chloroflexota; class Chloroflexia; order Chloroflexales; family Chloroflexaceae; genus CAIWXH01. The sequence goes on from CAIRDL010000027.1 coordinate 4,130, forward strand.
GAATCGTCTCCGGCGGGGCTAATTGCATCAGGTGGGCGGCGAGGTTCATATCGTCGCCTTGGGCGGTATAGACGCGCCGCTCGGCGCTGCCGACCGCGCCGACGAAGAGCCAACCCAGCGTGATCCCGGCCCGCGCCACGAGGCCACGGGCGCGGAGTTCGAGGCAGCAGCCGACCGCACGACTCGAGTCATCGCCGCGTGCGACCGGCGCTCCGAAGAGCAGCACGAAAACCGCGCCTTTGTCGCCAACTTCAATCTCGTTCAGCCAACCGCCCCAGCGCCGCACCACCGCCTGAACTTGGGCGACCAAAGGATGGAGTTGTTCGGGGCGACCAGGTAGGTCGAAGGCGGCAAAGACGGGGACGCAACGGCGATATTCGGCGTTCAGTTCGTTGAGCCGCAGGCGTTCAGCGAAACTCGACGGGATGAAATGCTCCCAACTGAGTTCCACGCCAGGCTCGGGGGGCAACGACACGGGCGGTGGCTCGTCGGTTACGGCGGTCGTCTCAATGAGCAAAAGGGTGCCTGCCGCGCTGTCACGTTCGGCGGCGGCAGCGGCGGCGACGGCTGGCCCGCTCAACACAAAATGCAGCCCGTAGCTCGACAGGCCCACCAGCGCCGCATGAACCATGCCCGCACTCACGCCGATGCGTAAGGCAAAGCGGAAAGGGCCACCGGGGGTCATCACCGGGGGCAGGGCCACCACTGTTGCGAGGAGTGCTTGCCCGCACCGCCGCCCCAAGTCAAGGTCAGACTGGTTCGGCCACCACGCCATCAGCGCATCGCCCGCAATCGAAACCACGTCGCCGCCGTAGGCTCCAATGGTCTCGATCAATGA
>CAIRDL010000028.1 GCA_903877345.1 uncultured Oscillochloris sp.
CGACCAAGATCAACCCATACACGGCGTTGCTAAACAAGCCCAGTACCAACGAGCCGACGATAAACAGTGCCGGGGCGCGTGAATCGAGAAAACGGGCCAGAAAGCTCGTGAATTGACGGGTCGGCACCTACGCCTCCTCTGTATTTGGAACCGTAAAAAGGAGTCAAGGCTTTCGCCGACGGAAGCCTTGACTCCTCTTTACAACCTGGATAGGCTTGCTATATATGCCTTTCTGTGGTGACAAGAACAGAAGTCTCGCTGTCGTCCTAATCAATCAGTCTGATGATTTCTGCCGTACCGTCGCTATGGAGCTGAATAACGGCGCGATCATTCGTGACAGGTTTACGGCCCAGTGCTGCGGCGTTGTAGCGTGCGCGGGGGAACTTCTGTCCGTCTTGCGGGTGTACCGCTGCATTAGTTTCCCCGATCCCGCCCAAACGCACCTCACATTGGGTCGCGTTGCCCTGTTGCTCCGTTGGCGGATCTGTAGAATCGTGTGTCCGATGATCCCTCAGCACTTGCACCGGGGTCGGCAACACAGGTCGGCTGCTGTACTCGTTGATGACAGGAATACGCCGTCCGTTCTCAAGCTGCTTAGTACGGCGTTGCTGCTGACGTGCGGCGGGTACCACATCTTTAATCCTCGTAGCGTTGCGTTCGATCTCCATGTAGCGGGTGGTATGAACAAGCGGCCCCGGCCACGTCAGCAAGGCAAGCAAACACTGGATGCGGAGGGTTCCGTCTAGGCTCGTTGCCGTCTCACGACTCTCGTCCAGCACATACTGCTCGAACGCGCCAACGAAATCGTCACATGCCGTTACCTCCAGCGAATCCTTCCCATCGGCCCAACCATCACCAGCAAACAGGCTGGCGTAGCGCACCGCCCGGTTGCTCAACTCAACCGTATGGGTGATTGCCACCGCGCCCATGCCGAGCGGTTTGCCCATCCCCAGCGTCAGCCGGTAACGATCATGGGCGGCGAGGCGCAGCACCCAAAGCAGCGCACCAAGCTCCACATCGCTCAGATTCTCGAAGCGGATGTCGAAGTCGAACGAGACGCCGTCCTTCACCGGGCGAAAGCGCGTGTATTGTTTGGGTGCAGTCCGAATCTGATCTTCATTCGTCTCGCGGATGGCGTTACCGTCAACATTGCCTTTATGCCAGTAGAGTTTGTGGCCGCGCAGGGTGGTCTGCCCCGGCGTGCTGTTATAGCCTCGGTTGGGATGGTTGGCATTTGTCTGCACGAGGTAGTGTTGATAGGTCGTTGGCTTGGGGCTGCCCAGGATTTGTGGCGTAATTGGATCCGCACTTAGCCACACCCCGTCACGCGCACCTGTGAAGTGTCCATCACCGACAAAGACCCGTCCGGCGAGGGTTTGGGGTACGCCCGCATCCTCCTGTTGCTCGTCCCGCACGAAGCCGAAGATCGCCTCGGCGATGTCGATCTTCGCCGGAGTGCGGTGCGTTTCAGGCACAAAGTTGAACGGCGAAGTGTCGTAGGGCAGGCGGAAAAGCTGCGCCCGCCCAAAGAAGCGCACGCTGCCATCAGCATTCAGCAGAAAGAAGACTGGCTCGCCATCGCGCAATAGCCCATTGTCTCGCCGTGCGCCGCGCTGAGGCTCATCTTTTGCAAACGCACCCTCCTGCCACTGCGTAAGCTGATCCTCGCCCTCGAAACGACGGATCATGTCTTGGTCGATCTGATGGATCGGGAGCGTACCAGCCGGAAGGTTGTGCAGAAACACAAACTCTAGGTGCTTTTTCAGCATGTAGCCGGTGATCACCAGCGTCCCTGCTTGCGCGTTGGGTAGCTGTCCAATCGTAAAACTGGCCTGCCGCACGCCGCGAAAGCGCAGGTAGAGATCAGGATGACGCACCGAATCGTTTGGCCGGCGTTGCTCCTTAAAGAAATAGTCTTGCTCCGTTGGGTCAGCATGAACATAGATTGTTTGGTGCTGGTAAGCCCAGTTGGGCGTCTGTCCAGCCCCTAGATTGCCAACCATCAATGGTTCACGCGGGGTGAGCGCCGGAATGGCCGCGATCTGGCGTACATTCGCTGCATCGTGATCAATCCGGGCGTAGTCACACTCCTCAATCACATAGCCCCCGCCGCGCTGGCGCAAAAAGCCCGTGTGGATGCGTGTGCGATAGGTTGGATTCGCGCCATGCGGCGGAGGTCTAAGCTCCTCAACAAAGGTTTGCCGGTAATCGCTGTCACTCACCGAGCGATAGAAAAGCTGGCGATCCATCACTCGCTCCATCTTCCCGTAGCTCGCAATCTCCACCAAGGCACGCAGCATCCCGCGCAGGCTGCTACCGGGAATCACCGGCGTGGGGTCATCGTCGTGAAAGAACTGCGCCCTCAGCAGCTTCTGCTCATCGCTCAGTTCGTCGCCGTGGTGAAAGAACTGCGCCCTCAGCGGCTTCTGCTCATCACTCAGTTCGTGGAACGCCTTATCGCCATTGAGCGCGTAGTCCTCCGGCGTGTAGCCGCAACGCACATAGAGCGGCGAGGCCGTCGTGAGTGTGCAGACGATCCGCCCGGTGTGGCGCTCTGGGTCGTAGACACTCTGATCAATTGGCTCCTGCTTTTTCGCAGGCACCACATGTTCGGGCAGTGGGACGAAGTTGTAGGGAGCGTAGGCTTCGCGCTCCTCAGGGACATGCGCAATCTGTTTGGGAAGCGGCATCACTTGACCTCCGGCGCTTGCAGTTTAACCAGGCGGCTATCCACGATGCGGGCAATACCGGCGCCATCTTCACGAAGGTAATGGCGCACGAGTAACGCAGCACGCAGCTTATCACTGGGCGCGACCGTGATTGGCGGGGTGTGGATGATGCCTTGTGCGCCCTCAATCATCTCACTGAAATCGTCGTTGCTTTGCCCAATGCGTGTACCCCAGAGCAGGTGCTGCTCGTCGAGGCACTTTACAGAAACGCCAGCGTTATCACGCCGAAGCCGTGCCTGCCAGCCAGTCGGCCCTTGCCACACGCGCAACTCGCCCGCTAGGCCGAAGAGCCGCGCCTGTTGGAGGGTTGCCCAGTCTAAGGTTAGCCCCTTCAGATCAAAAGCTTCACAGGAAAGGTGCAGCGTTCGCTTACGCAGTTTCCCCCAGATGACGCCGTTGTCGGCGTGGGCCAGCAACCAACGCAGGTTGTGATCGCGTGCCTGCTTGCTAAACCAGTCGTGCGCGGCGGTGTCGGTTGGAATTGAAATCGCAGGGCTAACTCGACTCCTGATGGGTTTGATGCTACCGAGCCTCCGTTTTCGCCTTCGCCAATCGCGGGCGAAGCGGCGTCCGTTCGTGCGGCGAGAGTTGATGCTACCGGGCATCTGTTCCCTCCTTTTTCAGAGCGCCGACATACGCTTCAAGCCGGGTGCGGGCCGCGTCCGGCAGTTGCAGGCGGTGCGCTTCGGTCGCCTCCACTTTAATTGCCCATTCCTTGCCCTCATCGCAAATCTTGGCGGAGGTGCCGCACAAGCGCCCGCGCCCGATGCTTGCCGTCCCGCCTAGCGGCAGATCGCCAGTCCAGAGATCTTTGAGCAGCAGCATAAGCAGCCCTTTCTCTGCATCCTTCGGGGCGCGTAGCGTGAGGGTCAACGTTACCGTGCCGCCAACGTGCGGCGCTTCGCCGAACAGTGCGGTGTCGAACGCGCCACCGGTGAAGCGATCAATCCTGACGCGGTTTTGCACCAACGGCTTGCCAGCCTCAATCCGGGCCTCGTGAACGATTAGACGGCTGGCGGTGGGGTGTTTCGGGTCACGCTGCATATCTTTGCCGAACATGCCTTCGAGAAAAACATCGCGCTTCGGGTGCCCAATGGCACTGAGGATGCGCCCAGCCCGCGCCCGCAGCGCACCGGCAAGGCTTGTCCCCGAAATAATCGGCTTCTTCTCGCCATCGCGCAGGTGGGCGACATCAGGCTGGTTGCCGCTGTCCGTTAATGGCTCTTCGGAGCGGATGAGCAGCGGACTTTCCAGGGCAAAGGTTGCGCGGATCGTAAAGCGTTTGCGCTGATCTTGCGTTTTGCCAAGATAGCGCTTGTGCAGCTTGCCGCCGGTTGCGCGGATCGTAAAGTGTTTGCGCGAATTTTGCTGCTGCAATCCGGCCCCAAGCACCTGCTCAGCCTTTTCGGTTGGGATCTGTTCCGATGTAAGCGCATAGCCCCAATCAGGGTGATCAGCGGCGAGCCATGCCAGCAGATCGCTGCGCGACTCGCACAGGCGGTAGGTTGCAATCTGCCACGCTTCGACTGAGCAGCGCCCGAAGCCGCGTGTCTTCCGTGCGCCGATAGGAATCTCACCTTGCTCCAGCCCGTGTAATGCCAGAAACAGGGCCGCTTTGAGTTGCTTGGCTTTGACCGCATCGTCCGGCAGCAGCAGTTCAAAGCGCAGCGGAAAGATCGTACCGGGCGGCAGCAGTTCGATGTCGAACTTAAAATCATTCTTGGCAGTACGAGTCACGGGGTCAATCCGCACGCCGTCGCGCACCTCTGATGTCGTCTGTTGTTGGCCCAGCGCATCATCAACCATCAGTGGGCTCTGCTCACCCTCATCGGCGCTCTTAGGACTCGGCTCGCCCTTATGCTTGCCCTTAGTGCCGCCGAACAGCAAGGCCGCCATGCCAGACTTATGCTCAGCGCCGAAGTCGCCGCGCTCATAGGCCCGTAGGTAGCTGCGCAGCGCCCCGGCGATGGACGTACCAGGCAGCAGTGGGCGATCCTCGCTCGCATCTTTTAGCAGCGCCATGTCTACGGTTTCGCCGGGTTCACCGCTGCCCAGGTGCGCGGGCGTTTCCAGTTTCAAGCTGCCGGTGACAACCAAGCGAACCGCGATCCGGCGGGTGTCGTTCCAGGTACTCATTTACGCCTCCCCTTTACGCACACGCGCCGCCGCCGCCAGGGTCTCATTGATCAGCCGCAGCGTAACGCTGCGGGTCAATGCGCTATTGCATTCGGCACACGCGCCTGCAACCGTCGGCCACTGCGACTTAGGAAGCTGAATCATTCTCCAGACATCGTGCGTGGGCTGATCGGCTAACAGCCCGTGTAGCCACTCCCATAGCGACATATTGTATAGCCATGCCCGCTCGAACTGGCCTTTGCCTGCGGCTTTAATGTTGGCCAGACCAGCGCGTACAATCGCCATATTGCCGGTAGGCATCGCCCGACGCAACAGCACGCGCACTCGGCCAAGCTGACTATTAAACGGCATGCCTCTTGCCTGATTTGACTTGTCTCTGACTTGATCCCGTACAAAGATGGCGATCTGCTGATCGATCTGGCGCATCAGCAGGCGATGGGCCATGACCTGTGCGGTATTGCGTCCCACAGCGGTAAGTGACAGATCTTCGTCGGAGGCGGTGTACGCATCGCCCTTGGTGGGTGGCAGTGTGTCGTCGGATGTAGTGTACGCATCGCCCTTGGTGAAATTCAATGTCTCTTCAGTGATCCAATTGAACGTAATGCGCCCAAAGCCCTCGGCACGGCGCTCGCCAAGCCCTTGCTGCTCTAGCCGACGCACCGCATTCGTGTCGAGGGTTTGCGCGGGGGTGAACACAATGGTACTGCCAGCCGTCAGGGCGTAGCTCTGCGCCAGTGGCAGCCGCCAGGTGCGGTTGAAGCCGCCGTGCGGTACAACGGCGCTAAAGGAGTGGTTGTCGTCAATTGTTACTTGGACACCAAGGTACGCGCTGAGCGTCGCGGCATTTAACGCAAGCACTGGCTGACCCTCGGTGCCGCGTAGGATCGTATCGCTGAGCAGGGTTAGCGTTGCGGGAACCCCTGCCGGAAGCGCAGGGTATGCACCACCGATTTCGCGCCAGTTGTCATGGCCCGTTGTCCCTAGCTCGATCCGCACCTTGCCGTAGCCAGCGCTACGCGAACGTCCCAGCCATGCGGGGCCGGACAGCAGTTTATCGAGTGTCGCCTTATCTGCGGCATCATTGAGCAAAATCACGCCGCCGAACCACTGCCCAGCAGCCAGCGCATCATACTGAAAAACCGCGCCCTTTGCCTCGGTTGCCCGACCCTTCGCCCGATCGCGCAGCACATGGACAGCGACCGTATTTGGCTCTGGCTTGTATAAGTTGAGCGTATCAGTATCAGCGAGACAGAAGGGCATACCAAGTGGCTTCAGGGTATCGTCGCCCTCGGCCTTCTTGCGGTCAAAAGCCGCGTGCGCGGCGTTGTACGCCGTCGCATCATCGTCGCTATCGCCTTTGCGCTTGAGTAACGCGTGCGGGGTCGGGAACGTCCGCGTTTCTCCATCCGTTAGCGGATAGGCGTGCAAGAAGCGCGTTTCGCCATTGAAGAAGAGCCGCCGACAATCCGGGTCGTGGGCAACCTCGGTTTCGGTGAGGTTACCCTGCTCAAGCTTGAAAAAGAGCCGCCGACAATCCGGGTCGTGGGCAACCTCGGTTTCGGTGAGGTTGCGCTGCTCACGGTAGCGATGGATGAGCATACCGCGTATCTGGCTACCGGGGATGTAGTCAAACGACACACTGCTATTGGGGTCACCCAGGATCTGCGTGGCGAGCAGCGGTTGTTCCAGGAAGATCCGGTAGGAAATGACCTTCATACCCGCACCTCCGTGGCAAAGTGGCCGAAGCAGGTTTGTGTAAACGTGGCGTCGCCGTAGTCAACTGGGATATGGTTGTGCAATAAGAGCGCTAGACGCCCGCGCCCTCGGTTGCGGGCTGTGCCACCACGTCGCACGGCCAGCGCACATGTGGCGAGCAGCGCCAGCGCCCGCTCGTCCGGCGCACATGTGAAATCGAGTCGGGCAATCAGCGGGGTGCCACGCAGCAGCACCCGCATAGCCCGCAGCGAACCTTCTTCGGGCGCACCGGTTTCGGCCTGGGTCGAAGTTTGCTTGCGAATAGTAGTAAGCGCTGCCAGTACATCGGCTGGCGATGTTTTTATCGTGGCGCGAGACACAGCGGCGCGCAGGTCTGGGGGCAGGGTCGCCGGGCCAACGTGCATCTGCGCGGCTCCCTGGCCGAGGGCCGCACCACTGGTGCCGAACAGGTGCGTCGCTTCGTCGTCCCATGGCGCGTCCTCGCCAAGGGCAAAGCGCAGGTTCGCCCATTCTTCAACCAGCAATCCTTTGAGTGCCCGCCCACCAATGAAGGGCCAGCCGTGTTCGTCGTGTTCGATCTCCACATCCACAAGGCCAGCCAGCCCCTCACCGCGCCCGAAGGTCGTGTCGCTGCGTAGCTCGACCGTCAGATAATACTCTGGCATCAGCGCACCTCCGTGAGCGGCAGGTAGAAGTCGAGCGCCTCGATCATGTCGAAGTAACCGCAGAGCTCCCCGGCCCAACCACCTTCTTGCAAGGCTAGCTGGCTGGAGTCAATTGGCGGCAGTGTCGGCAGCGTGAAGGCATGACGAAACTGGCTCACCGCATCGGAACCTTGGCGTAGCACCTCACGCAACGCCTTCACTTTGTTACGCCGCTTGCGCCAGCACTCGCCAGCCTGAAACTCGCGTGTCACCCGATCAAAGGTGTCCCAGGTGCGCCACGCCGGGTTGAAGATCGGCGCACTGAGCATGAGCGGGCGCAGGGTCAGATCTTCTCTCTTCTTCACGCTATACTCACGCTTGCGGATCTCCCCAATCTTCCCGGTGATGCCGCTCATTGCAAAGTGCCAATCCAGCGCCGAGGCGTCATCAGTCGTTGGGTTGGCACTTCGCACGACGCGAATCGCCTGCTTCGCCCCAGCGCAGAGATCAGAGGCTAGGTGATAGGCGCGCACAAAGGGGTAGTGGCTCTTGACCATCGCCACACCGGCGCACGCATACGCCTGACCGATGGTGGTCGCCGCCTGGGTTGCTCGTTCCCATTCCTCCAGATAGATCGCTGCTAGCGCCAACCCCAACCGCCCATCACAGACAAACGTCACATCGTCGCCGCCGTAGAGGATGGGGCGAAAGGGGATCACGGGCTTCCCAGCGTGTTCTGACAAACCCGCGAGAAACCGTTGGAGTGCAGCGCTAGGCTTTTCGGACTGAAAGGCCACCGTCATACGCCGGACGGTTTCGCACAGCGCGGTTTGCCCGGCCCGATCTACGGCCTCGGAGAGATCGCGTAGGGCGTTGAGGCAGGCACGATTGTCTGTTGCGTTGGGAAAGCGCGTAAGTACGTCCTCGAAACGCTTCCCCATTCCATTGCCATCGGCGTGAACCACCGCGATGTAGCTCATCTCGCCCTCGGTGCCGCCGAGCGCGCCAAAATCCCTGCGGAACGTATAGCCATCAGCGACACCGGCAACCATTGTTTTGAGACGGCTTTCTGCCGCACCTTGCTGGCCTAGCTTTGCTTTCACCTCCGCGCTCACGGGGCGATCACCTTCATACGCAACCGCTGGCATCCCCGTCGCCCGACACTCGACCGTTACGCCAAGGCCCAACAGCGGGGTCGAACTGCGGCGCTGTTGCTTGGTCTGATTGAGCTTCTGATAGAGTTCACGGTGGGCACCATGTTCTTTTGGCCCACCAATCGGCGTGATCCAATCGAAGGTGTGATGGGCCACCGCGATCTCTAGACCGGGGGCAGCGGTCAGCAGTTTACGGGTCAGCTTGCTCACCGTTGCCTTGGCAAGCTTAGGCACCTTGGTACACTCAGGCACCTCGGCACACTTAGGCGTACGAAACAGGATCAGCACATTGCCGCCACCGCGCAGAATGACTTCGGCGTCGAGGGTTTCGTCTGTCTCCAATGACCGCGATGCATCAATCGTGTCGTCAGGCATGAGATTATGGCGAACCTCGGCCTCATTCATGCTCTCACGTACCCAGGCACCAGTCGCCTGATGCACAAGCTGCGAGGCTCCAACATTCTCGGGTACGCGGTTGCTACCAAAGATGTAGTCCTGAATGCCCGTCACATCCAGAACCGTGAGCGTGTACTGCGGCATCGTCATCCCTTCGGCTTAGTAGTCCGTCAACGAAGTTTTCGTGCAAAAGCGTTGGCTTCGACAAGCGCAGCCAACGGACGCGGGCTGCGCTTGTCGAAGCTGGCACTTGTACCAGAAGACTTACTTTACGGACTGCTTAGGTTTAGGTTGGGGTACACCTTTAATGATCCATTTGGCGAGTTGCTCCTGGAGCTTGGACAGATCAGCGCGCCCGAAGACACGGAGGTGTTCCTGATGAAAGAGTTCACTGACATGCTCGTAGAGTGGGTTTGGCTGATTGGTACAGCACACGAGCGCAACGCGGGCCTCACTCCCGCCAAGCTGTTCGGTACGCACAAGCGCCTCAAGTAACTTCGGCTTACAAATATCGTACTTCTCAGCCGATGTCACCGTTAGCGCGAACATCTGATGGCCGCGCATCCCGACCACATCGATCTCGAAGTCCGAATACTTGTCTTTAGGATTCGTCAGGGGCTTGACCGTCATCGCAAGATCCGTGAGTATCCCTTGGGCAAGGAGTGGGTGCAGCGCTTGAAAGACAACGTGTTCAAGCCACACGCCGTCGAACCACTTTGCCATGTCGTCATTCGCGACACCAAAGCTACTCTTAGCCGCAAGCTCTGCGAAGGAAAGCGGAAAAACCGCGTCAGGGTATTCCTGCTGAAACGCTTCGCGCAACGCATCAAAAGGGAAGTTGACCGTTGTTACTTTGCCTAGCTCGATGGCATCCACGAATGCACCGAGTTTCTTGCTATCCCGTATGTACCTCGTACACCATTCACGCCAACACTTCACATCCTCAGCGTTGGCATAAATCTCTGCCAGCGCCTTGCCCACGAGAGGCCAGACGGGAGTCCGCACCAATGGCTGCTTCAGCGTATGGTGTCCATGCAGCGTGAGTACTTGCTCAATGGTGACCGGAAGATGAATAGGATGAACCACCTGTGTACCAAGCGTGGTGCCTTCAATTACCATACTCAGCGTGCGTGCATCGAGGTAGCTGTAGAGCACTTGACGAAGTACCGGGCGATTCGGGTCATGCGGGTCGTCGCGAGTCAACGCCTCCATTGCCACATAGGCGTGAACCGCCATCGCTTTGGTGCCGCCGGTGTAGTGAAGCCCGACCACGCCTGGTCGGTCTTTGGCGTGCTTGTGGATCTGGTTACGGATGTTCTCGGGCCGCGCCTCTTCAACCTGAATGCTTTTGGGTTCCTTGAAGCCAAGCGCCGTCAACACTTTCGTGAGCGTATCCTTGACATGCGCGACTCCTGCAGAATGCACGAGCCAGATCTGCGACTGCGCTCTGTTACGCACCAACAACTGTGCCGCCACGTAGTTCGGCAGCGGGTTCGTACCAACCAGCAGAAAGAGATGGTCAACCTTGCAATCCTCTGGGACGAGATGGTCAACCTTGCAATCCTCTGGGATGTTCATCAATCAATCCTCCAGTTCTCTGTAGCGTAGCACGTTGCCTTATCACATCTGGGTTACGCCCACCCACCCGTGCCCAAACACACACGCCTTGCCGACGTGCAACACACTGGCGGCAAGCAGCGCGGCGCGCACCGCCACCGGCACCTCGCGCAGCGTTGCCGTGCCGATGAGCCCGCCCAGTTTCATCTGGCGCTGACCACCACCACGGGTGCTCGTGCGTTCCCAATCTACCCATTGCACCTCAGTTCGCTCGACGCGCACCTGACGCGCCGCCTCGACCAACGGGCGATAGTCGGCGGCCCACAGCCCCGCCCCGTGAAAGGCGGCCAACGCCCCGATGCGCCAACAGAGCGCCTGGACGACTGCGCCTACGTCAAGGGTTTCGATGAACGCGCCCCGCGTCTTCACGCGGAGCGGCGTGTGAAATGTCAGGCGGAGGTCGGCAGGGAGCGCGGCGGCGTGTACGGGCAATTCGGCGAGGTTCAAGCACGGCAGTTCAGGCTGCTCAAGCACCCGCCCATCCTGGTAGATCGGTGTCCCGACAGGTTGGAACGGCTCCAACACCTCGACCCGCTCCAGACGAGCCGGGGCCAAGTCGCGGCCCAGGCCGGTCTCGCCGAGTTGGGCAAAACCAAGCAGGAAATACGGCACATAATCAATGCCGCGACCGATCAGAGTCAGGCCGAACTCCAGGCTTGCGCCCGCAGCGTACTGACGTTGGTGATCGAGCGGCGGCTCAATGACAAAGGGACGGGGGACATCTTGGAGGTCGTGTAGGTGCGGGATACCTGCGGGGTGCGGCGTCTCGAAGATCCAACGGTAGGGGCAAAGTAGCGTAGTGGGACATGCCTCGGCACGCCCCCAACAGGACGTCGGACATGCGATGCGCTGAAAAGCGTAGCCGAAGCCGCCGCGCAACAGCGCGCCTTTGTAGGGCGGCAGCGTCGTCGCCGCCAGGAGGCGATAGGTCACACGGGCGCGCATCACGGAGAGCGGGGGAAAGGGGACGGACAGATCCTTGGGCGGGGTGGGGTGAACCATGAGCGCTCCCACTTGTTACGGGCACCCAGCGCTGCATAGGAATATGCGGCACCGTTGCGACCAACACAAGCACACACGGGGGACTGACATGCCCGCCAGTATAGCAGTTCTTCAGCCCAAATGACGAGGATTGTATGGAAGGAAATGACCGCCGGAAGGTGATCGATACATTACGGTTTCATGCCGATCTTGCGGGCGGCTTCGACCTCGCTGTTTTGTGCTGACGCTATTCGCGGCGCGTTCTCTTCTCGCTCAACAGCATTGCGGGTAAGCTGAAGAGCGAGGGCGTGCCCACGCCGAACGCGGGCAAGGGCTGGGGAGCATAGGGTAAGCGATGACGATTCCGCGAGACTTCGCCGTGGCGCGGCAACCGATTCTGGAACAGCCTGCACCAGCAAGCGGGCCTGCAGCGGATGCCCCTAGCCGACCCAGACCTCGCCCTCTCACTGGGCGACCGGCCCCACGCGCCGGAGGAAGCGCAACAGCGCCTCGGGGGCGCGGGCCGGGTCATCCGTCAGCGTGATGATCGGGATCAGTTTCGAGAGGAAAGAGACACCATCCGCATCCAGCGCCTTCAGATCCAAAAAGCCAGGTCGGCCAGGCGCACAGTGCCTGTCGGTTGCCCTCGCTGCCGATAGAGTACGCCGACCGCTTAGGCGGTGGCCGTATGCCCGTGCGTGCAGGTAAGTCCTCTGGCAACACAGCCCATTCTGCTGCGGTAAACCGCAACCCCCAACCTTGGACAAACACCGCGCCTATGGCACGCGGCAACTTGCGTGCCAGTGTATAATCAAAGATCCCGAACCAATGTCGCCTTGACCATGTGGGTGCGAGTGAGGAGCGCAAGATGCAATGTCCCTTCCCTTGTCCGCGAATCGCGCAGGAGCGCGAGAATATGACCATGCTACGCACCCATTTGGTCGAAGGGTATCAATGTCTTGACGCTTGGCTGGCCCTGAGTCGCCTCGTCAATGAGCCGCACCAGCGCCGCGATTGTCTGGAACGGGCGGCAGTGCTCGCCCCTGAGAATCAGGACATTTTAGAAGCCTACCTCGAGGCCGTCATTACGGTCGAACCAGCGAATAAGCCGGCGCTCAACCGGCTCAGTGAGATTCAGACCATGCGGCTGATCGCGGATATGAAGACGACCCACTTTCACAAGCAACAGCAAGCTAGGCTCCTTGGCGACATTCTCGTTGCCCTGGGTACGATTACGCCTGCCGAATTGCATGAGGTGCTGCGTGCCCAGACGAACGGGACGCCGATTACCACTGACCGGCGACTTGGTCAACTGCTCTTGCGGAACGGTCTCATCACGCCAAGCAAGCTCGCCCATGCCCTAATCATTCAACAACAAGAACGAAGTCGCTTACGTATTGCCCCTCAAGTTCTTGGTGAATTTCTGGTTGAGCAAGGTCATATCACCCCGCAACAGCTCGAACTCGCCCTTGCCGAGCAGCTACGCCTTGATCAGAAAGAGCAGCGCCTCAGCCTCGGCCAAATCATCGTGCGCCTGAAGATGATGAGCGCCGCGACGATTGAGCGTGTCGCCAAGGAACACCAGCGGGCCTTCTGGTCAAAGTATGGGCACTGAGGGTTTTTTGGGGCGACAGCTACCGCTGAGCTACCGCCGAACTGGGCGTCTCGAAGCAGCTTTGCCGGGGGAACGCGAAGCGAGAATCCTACGCGCCGGACATCAGGTTGTGACCTGAGGCCGGCGCGTAGGATGTTGGTGGAGATGGGGGGAGATGCGCTAGAACGTCTTGAGCGCTGGCACCTGGGCGATGTTGGCCCGCTGCTCATCGCCGGTGACTTGATGGAGAGCGGGGCGACCCGTGCGATCCCGGTGGGCAAGGCCGCGTCGAACGCCGCCGTCAACGCTTCTGGCTGCGGGTTCGGGTTCAACAGAAACCCCCAGCCCGTCCGTGCCGTGATCGCCTCCAAGCGGGCCTGGTGCTGCGCCGCTTCCGTCAGCAGCGTGCGCCCGATGTGGAGGCGGTCGCTGAAGCTAGTTGCTGTGCGCGGGCAGTTGATGCAGCGCCGGTCAGGGGGTGCGATGCTGGCGGTTTCGTTTAGGCGCAGCGCTGGAAGGCGGGGAGGTGGCTGTCGCGCGATGCCGCCTGGAGTTGCTGGTACACCAGCAGGATGTCAGCGCGGGCGGTGCTGTCCATGAGGCGCGTGTAGAGGTTCACGTTAACGATCTCCGCATCTACACCGACGGTACATGCCGCGCTCACGCTCGCGAAACGCGGTGCCTGGCCGACCCAGGGATTGGTCGCGGGCAGCGGCACGCCGTAGGTGGTGTACAGCGTTTCCAGGCGCGTGATGTGGGTGGCCTCGGATGCGATGATGTTGGCGAAAGGCCGCACCCCGCCGAAGTCGGCGCTGACTTGTTGGTACACTGCCCAAGCGTGGTACTCGTCGTTGAGGGCCAACAGCAGACCGTTGATCTCGGTCACGCTCAGCGAACCGCGATACTGGCTCAGGTCAGGGTTACACATAAGGCAGGGCGTCTCGGGCAAGTTGGACGGGAGGACGGTCGGTGAGGTGGTTGGTTGGCCCTGGTTGCCTTGGCCCATCCCCGTGCCTTGGTTGCCTTGGCCCATCCCCGTGCCTTGGTTGCCTTGGCCCATCCCCGTGCCTTGATTGCCTTGGCCCATCCCTGTACCCTGAGTCGTGGCCTGAGTTGTCGGGACACCCTGTTGACTCGTGGCGACTACCACGGGCGTGATTGGCACCGTGGTGTTTGTCGTACTACCAGGGGCTGTACAGGCACTCAGGGCCAGCCCCAGTGCCAGGGAGGCAATGATCATTGCGCGTCGCATAGCCTACTCCTCACAGGCGGAATCGCCGAAAGCTCGTGAGCGATTGCTCTCCCTCACCATAGCAGGAAATCGTGGAGAACCCGTGGAGATCCGTTGGACAACACGACCACAGCGGTATTGCTGAATGAACCAGTGCAGGCGCTCAACGGGCAACGCCTTCCATGTAACGTCGTTGTCGTTCACCTCGACAACCGCTACCTGTGCGTTTAGCCTGAAACCTTGGCTACGGCACGCTGGGCAGTGGCAAATATCCGTTCAGTTCCATCCAGATTCGGTAGCGGGCCAGGGCAAGCACGAATGTCAAGGCTAGGACGAGTCCGATCACCGCTGGGTGGGCGAGCTGACTCATGCGGGTGACGCGCCCGCGCAGGCCGAGGGCGAGACTCGGGAAGAGCAGCATGACCACGGCGAGGTTGCCGACCAGCCCGACCGCCACCAGCAGGGCCAGCGGGATGGACAGCAGCGGCGTGTCGGCGACCAAGGCGGCCACAATCAGCCCATTGACGAACAGCACCATGCCTAGCTCGCGCCATGACCCCAGGCTGCACACCGTAGTGTCCACATCACGGCGCAGAGCGGTATTCAGCACCAGCAGCACCACCAGGGCCAGCCCGATGCCTGCACCCATCCCGGTGAGCAGCCGCAGGTCGTTGCGCGGCGTGTACGCTGTCGCCATCCCCAGTTCGGCAAATGTGGAGTTCAGGCCGTCGGCGACCATCAGCAGAAACAGGCCCAGGACGACCCGGCGGAGCGGGAGCGGCGGCAATCGGCCCGCACGTCCGCGCCCACGCGCCGCAACCACCCCCAGCGTGACCAGTTCGCTCAGGTACATGCCGCTGTCGCGCGCACAGAGCGGCAACTGGATGCCGCCAGAGATCAGATTGTGGGTCTGGGCACAGACGCCGTGCAGCGCCAGATAGAGCGTGCGCTCTAGCGGGACGCCGGGCATCAGGATGCCCCCCAGGAGCAAGCCGCTGACGAGACCGAGCAGCGCCGCCGACCAGCGCCACTCGGTAGGTGTGGCCGTGTCGTCCTGAGGACTACGTTGCGTTGCCATGCGCTTCGTTTACCGCCGACCTATCTAGCCACAGAGGATCAGTGGACAAGCTCAATGCTGTCGGTCAGCCGCCCGCTGAGGTAGCGCTCAACGGCTGTAGCAATCGCTGGTATTCGGGTACGTATGGGCGTGATACCGCCGCCGCGCAGTCGCTCGTCCATCCCCGCGCCCATCCCACCAGCGACCACGAACTGGCAGTCGGCGATCACGGCCAGCAGCGCATCGTGATGCCCATCATCAGGATTGTCCTGGCGAGCTTCAACCAGGATAATAGCATCTATCGGCGGTGTTCTTGACCGCTGACCGCCGACGGCTGACTATTTCCGGCAGCGGTCGGCGGTCAATGGAAAGAGGAATCAAGGCTTCAATCGGCTGAAGCCTTGACTCCTCTCTATGACATGGATAAGACTGCCATAGCTCTTTGGCGAGAAGACGATACTGCGCTGACGCGCAGCAACGTCGCCTGCTTCGTCCCTACGACCGCCCACGTCCGCTGCCCTGGCCACGTCCGGTGCCTGTGCCAACATTATCACAGACCCCATCGCCATTCGCATCTACAAAGTTCACCCCGGTGCCGGTACCAGCGTTGTCACAAACCCCATCGCCGTTCGCGTCCACAAAGTTGGTGCCGCTACAGGTGCCGGTACCGGTGCCGCCCTGGCCCCGGTTAGGGCCGCGCATCGCGACCGTAGGTGCAGAAGCGGTTGGCTGTTGTGCAGAGGCACTCGTCGGCGTGAAGGCAAGGACAGCGGCCAAACTGGCGGCACCAGCCGCACTAGCAAGCCATAAACGGATATTCATCGTAGGTCTCCAACAGTTCTATTTGGGGAGCGCTGCCCACTGCAGCGTTCGGCTTCTTCACACCCTCAGCATACCAGGGAGCGATGGAGAGCTGATGGAGAAGCGGGCGAGGTTCGGTGGAGTTGTCACGGTAGCCGTGCGCCAGGAATAGCCGAGAGGCGTGGAGCGGGATGGTAAGCAACGAGGATTTGCGTATACCCCTGCTCTGTATCCTTGGTCAGGGTATTGCTGGAAGCCCCGGCTTGATCATCATACCCTTACCCAAAACGTTTTTGAGGGCTATGGCTGTGCTATAGCAATCCTACACAGGTTATGAAAAGGAGTCGAGCCTTTAGGCGGCCCTATC
>CAIRDL010000029.1 GCA_903877345.1 uncultured Oscillochloris sp.
GCACATCTCACACGCGCGGTTCAGTGTGCTGGTGGACGGGCGTTATGGTGCCGCCCTGCGTTTGCCTCCCGTGCGAGATTTCCGCACGAACGCGCCTTCCGTGGAAAAATCTCGCACCAAACGATGATTCGTGCTCCAGCTACGGTCGCTCCAGAGCCAAGGCAGCCCGATAGGCGGCAATGACCTCCTGCGCCCGGCCCACGCGCTGGCCGTTGGGCCAGGGCAAGTTGAACTCGAAGCTCAGCGCCCACTCTACCTGCGCGGCGGGAAGCTCACACGCTTTCGTCCCGTGCACCAGAAAGAGCGCGGAGCTGCCAATGGGCGCATAGGTTGCGTGAGGGCCAATGTAGGTCGTCGCCAGCGCCGCGCCCGTTTCCGGGGTGTGGTAGTGCTGATAGAACCAGGTGCCATTCCGTACCTTGGCCGTGAAGTTGTCCTTGTCCAGAAAGTAGAGTGTGTAGCGAGCGCTGGGGCTCGTCGCCTGGTTGTTAATCAACAGCGTGGGGTCAGTCAGCAACCGCCCCGAGGCATAGATGCGCCCGCCCGGCTTGCACAGCGCGTTCAGGCAGGTCATCACCGCACGCTCGGCCTCCATCGAGTCGGTGCTGTTCAGGACATACTCGCAAATCACGGTGTCAAAGCGCCCGTGGGTCGTCAACGTGGTGATCAGGCTGTCAATCATCGCCTGCGTGCCAGCCGTGTTGAGGTAGTGCCCAATGCGAAAGTAGAACTCCACGCCCCAAATCCGCACGCCCTGGCCTTGCAGCATCCGCACGTAATCCGCTTGGCCGCAGCCAA
Organism: uncultured Oscillochloris sp.; assembly: GCA_903877345.1. Lineage (GTDB taxonomy): Bacteria > Chloroflexota > Chloroflexia > Chloroflexales > Chloroflexaceae > CAIWXH01. The sequence goes on from CAIRDL010000029.1 coordinate 799, forward strand.
AGTCCAGGATGCGCTCACCGGGGCGAAAGTTCGGGATATAGACGGAATCGTAGTTCGGGCTGAGTGTCACCCGCGCCACCTTCTCACCCTTCCGCAGGCGGCGCAGCTGCGCCCACGTCTGGGCGTAGGTCGTCTTCTCGAGCGCGTCGTAATAGAACTCGCCATACGGCATCCCAAAGGTACGCCGCACTGCCAGCGCCTGATCATCGGGGACGTAATACACCCGGCACGGGCTTCCCGTCATCATGCAGGCCAGGGCGTAGTGCGCCCCACTCAGGCACACCCCGGACTGACTGGCAACGATGCCGCCCCACGCACCGTAGAGCACCAGCAACTCGGCGATGGCCTCTCGAATGCCCGGCTTGCTCGCCTTCAGTTGCCCCCCGATGCGGCGCGGCTCCACGTCCACATAGCCCGTGACCGCCGACGGCGGCACCGTCACCTGCTCGTCGCCGGTGTCGAGGTCGGTGCCGTTGTGGAGCTGGTTGAACTTCATCTCGTCTTGTTTGTTCAGCTCCGTGATGACGAAGGCCGGGGTGGTCGTGACACCATTCGCCGTAAGTGCCTTGAGCCGTTGGTGGCCTGCGATGATCATGCCGGTGTCCGCAACGATGATCGGCTTGAGCATGCCCAAGCTGGCGATGGACTCACGCAGGGCAAGGAAGGCTGACTCCGCGATGCGGCGCGGGTTGTAGGGAGCCGGTCGCAGGTGCGCGACCGGGTAGTCTGGGTAGAAGGGCATCAGGCGTCTCCGTAGCGTTGCGCCACTGGCGAGCAAACGGGGCACCATCGCCCGGAGCCACGACAAGCGGCCCGGGCGACGGCACACCCCGCCTACCCAAGAATGCTGGTGATGAAGCCGTAGAGGCTGCCGTTGGTTTCCTGCCACGCCGCGATGGCCGCCTCAAGGGCCGC
>CAIRDL010000030.1 GCA_903877345.1 uncultured Oscillochloris sp.
CCATGCTCCTTGCGGCTTTGCGGCTTTGCGTCAGATCGATGAACTGTAAAGCTGGCTTGAAACATGCCTAAACCTGGCACCTGAAACCTGGCACCTGAAACCTGGCACCTGAAACCTGGCACCTGAAACCTGGCACCTGAAACCTGGCCTTAGCTTGCGAATGACCACAGCAAAACAGGCTGGCACCGCGTCTCATACACCTAACATTTGCATTGTGGTCAAGCTGTGGTAGGATACAGCCCCATCGTGATTGCGGCTGACAGCAGATATGGAGCGCACCTTATGGCTTGGCTTGGTCTTTTGGCCCTCATGTTAGTTGTCTCAGCCGTGCCTGGGATCTCGATGTATCTTGAGCATGTACGCACGGTACCACCCGCCGACCCTGCCGAGGGCGAGTCGCCCCGGCACGCCGCATAGTCAATTGCTCGGCCCAGCGTCACGAGCGCTGGGTTCATGGTTGGGGGTGTCCGGTAGCGCGTGATGCAGCCCTAGCCTACGTAGGGTGGGGGATTCTGGATGGATCGAAGCATCCGCACGGTCGGGCCAATATTAGCCACTCCAGTCGGACGACCGACCCGCAGCCGCCATCGTCTCGCCGCTTTCGGGATGCTGGTCTGGGATCAAGCGCTGGTCTTTGTTGGCTTCCTCTTCGCCTACTGGCTGCGCTATCTGGCCGATTGGCCCCATCCGTTCGACCGGATTGTTTTTGAGGTTGCGACCCAAAATCAAGTTGAGTTCGTAGCCTTCTTGCCGATTATCCTGCCCCTGATGCTCCTGTTAGCCCTCCGCTTCACGACCCGTGGCCTCTACCGTGCCTCGCCCCGCCTCGCCCTCCTCGATCAGATGGGGATCATCGTCAACAGTACGTTGACCGGCATGGCCCTCCTGATCGTTGTAGTTTTCCTCTACAAGCCCTTCTACTATTCGCGCCTGATCTTTGTCTTCGCCGGGGCTGCGATTATGGTGCTGTTGGGGATCTGGCGGCTGTTGCATACGGGCATGCAGCACTGGCGCTGGTCGCACGGCATTGACCAAGAGCGCGTGTTGGTCGTCGGCGGTACGGGTCTAGGGCAAGAGGTGATGAGCGGCATCGCGGCGGCACCGGGCCTCGGCTACACCTTGGCGGGCTACCTCGATGATCGTCCGATTGTCGAGAATGGGCGCACCACTCGCGTCTACCGCCATCTGGGTACGCTTGATGACCTCGAACGCGCCCTGGCCCAGAGCGGCGCACAACAGGTGATCCTCGCCCTGCCTTTCTGGGAACAAGGGCGCCTGCCTGCGTTGGTGACGACCTGCGAACGGTTGGGTATTGGCTATCTGTTGGCCCCCGATTTCTACCAACTCAGCTTTGACCGGGTTGATCTGCACCAGTTGAGCGGCGTGCCGTTGCTGCGGCCGAAAGAGATTCGGCTGCGGGGTGCCAATCTCGCCCTCAAGCGGGGCATTGATGTCGCCACCGTGCTGCTCACCGCGCCTTTCACCCTAGTGCTTGGTGGCCTCATCGCGCTGCTGATCCGTCTCGACTCACGCGGCCCGATCCTTTTTCACCAACAACGGGTCG
>CAIRDL010000031.1 GCA_903877345.1 uncultured Oscillochloris sp.
CCCCGGTAATTCGCTCAAGGTTAATCTGGCGCTGCTTGACATCCGCGACGGCCAACGGGTTCTTACCACCAGCGAAGCCGAGGTTCAACCCAAGGAGCGTGTCGGCAGTGCTAGGACTCATCAGCACCGCGTTGTCCCAAACCAGCTTATTCAGCGGGCGGGGCAACTCCATCAGCCAGCCATTATTGGCGTAGCTGCCGTCCCAGAGCGAAGGGTCAGGGCGGAACACGAGTTCAACCGCCGCCGCATCGGGAGCCGGGGCGACCTTGATCTCAAGGGGTTCCTTGAGCTTCACGGTAGCGGTTGGCGTGGCAGTACCTTTGACCAAACCACTTGCCAGAGTCTCTTGCCAGAAGGTCTCGAAATTGCTGCCACCGTTGGCGGTCGTCTGCCAATAGGCACGCACGAGGTCGTAGGGCAGCGCATTGGGCTGACCGAGCAACGCGGCGAGCAACTCGTGGGCGGTCTTCCCAGCGTAAAGCGGCTCAATCAGGGGCTGGATGAGACTGACGGTGCCATCGAAGGCGCGAGCGTCGCCCCAACTTTCGAGGCTATGGGCAGCGGGGAGATGCCAGGTCGCGAACTTCGAGGTTTCATCAACAAACTGACTGAGGTGAACGCTGAGGCCCACGCGCTGCATCGCACTGGCAAAGCCCATATCACCGGGGGCATCGTAGACCGGGTTGCCGCCAAGCACCACCAGCACCTCAACCTGACCAGCGTTGAGTTCGTCCACCAAAGCGGCGATCTCTTTAATCTGGTTGGTGGCCCGCGCCTCGACCGGCTCCGTATAAATGACGGTCGTCCCGACATTCCCCAACGCGGCGTTGATCGCGTGGGCGAGGGCGTGGACTTCCGGAGGTTGCTGATCGCCGGCGATCACCAAGCTTTCGCCCCGGTGTGCCTTCAGGTCATCAACAACATGGGTAAGGAACACCTTGGCGTGCTCAGGCAACTCGGCAGCTTCACCGCCACGGATGTCGGCCAACAGAGCGGCGGCGAAACTCGCGACCGCGCCCGCCTGGAGGGGCAAGCGATGGTCAGCGGCGGCCCCGGTCGTCGAGGGTGTCGCCTCAACCACAAAGAGCCGGTTCATCGTCTCGCTGCCCGCCATCACTTTGCGTCCATCGGCGAAAGCGCGGGCGTAGGGCACAAAGCCGGGGCCAGGGGCCAGGAAGTCGGCATCGAGGGCAACGACCACCTTGGCTTTGCTGAGGTCGTAGCGGGTGCTGACGTACTGTTCAAAAGCGAGCAGAGCGCCCTCGTAGACATTATCACGGTTCATCGGCTCGTACTGATACCAGCGCGCCTGGGGGTAGAGCTTTGCGAAGGCGGCGAGTTGAGCAGCCAGAGTCGGCGAGGTGACCGTTGTGGTGAGCAGGCGGATGCCCGCGCCGCCACTCGTGTTCTGAGCGGTCAGGAGGGGCGTGAGGGCTGCGATGAAGTCATCCCAAGTGCTGGCCTTACCGCCGTTCAGGACGGACGTTGAGCGGTCGGGGTCATAGAGCATCAGCACTTCGGCCTGCGCGAAAAGATCGGTTGAGCCGAGGCTCGCGGGGTGGTGCGGGTTGCCCTCAATTTTGGTGGGGCGTCCATCGTTCTGGCGCACCA